>JAYTDA010000126.1:0-1827 GCA_043736155.1 Paracoccaceae bacterium
GTCAGCATCATCTTCGTTTCCCATGACATCGACGAGGTGATGGAAATCACCGACCGCGCCACCGTGTTGCGCGACGGCGAGGTGATCGGCAGCTTTCAAACCGCCAGCACCGACCGCGCCCAGATCGTGGCCGCCATCGTCGGCCGTTCCATGACAACCGAACGCGTGATCGGTCCCTATGCCGCCAGCGCAGCGCCCCCCATTCAGATCAGCGCCCTGTCCGGCCAGATCGTCCGCGATGTCAGCTTCAACCTGCGTCCGGGCGAGATTCTGGGCCTGACCGGCCTTATCGGCTCGGGCTATGACGAGATCCCCTATCTTCTGTCAGGGGCATCGCCCGCAGGGCAGGGCCAGTTGCACCTGCCCCCCACCCGGCACGACCTGACCCGCATGACCCCCGCGGCCGCCATAGACACCGGCATCGCCCTGATCCCCGCCGACCGGCAGCGCGCCGGTCTGGCGTTGGACCTGTCGCTGACCGAAAACGTCACCCTGCCCCTGTTGGGCCGCAGCCACAGCGCCCTGTTGTTGAACCATCGCCGCTTGGGCGACATCACTGCCAGCCTCATGGCCCGCTTTGGCGTCAAGGCCGACCGCCCAAGCCAGCCGGCCGCTGAACTGTCTGGCGGCAATCAGCAAAAGCTGGTCTTGGGCAAATGGCTGCAACTGGGCCCCCGCCTCGTCTTGCTGGACGAACCGACCCAAGGCATCGACGTCGGTGCCCGGCGCGAGATTTATGACCGTCTTGTCGAACTGTGCCGCAGCGGAACCTCTGTCATCTGCGCCACATCGGAATTCGAACAGCTTGAAACCATCGCCCACCGTGTTCTGGTCTTTGACCGGGGGCGGATCAAGGCCGAGCTTGCCGGTGATGATGTGACCAAATCCGCCATCGCCCATGCCTGCTATCAGGAGAACCGGACCCATGCGTCAGCCTAACCTTGCCTTCCAGCTCGAACGCTTTGGCTTGGTGATCGTCTGGATCGCCGTGATCCTGCTGTTCGGCGCGATGCGCCCCGATACCTTTCTGACATGGTCGAACTTTTCCACGATCTTTGGCTCTCAGGCGGTTCTGGTCATCGTGACGCTTGGCCTCGTCGTGCCGCTGACGGCGGGCGATTTCGATCTGTCCATCGCCCAGGTGCTGACCTTCGTTTCGATGGTGACCGCGATCCTGTCGGCCAAGCTGGGCGTGCCGCTTTGGGTGATTATCCCGACCGTGCTGCTGCTGGGGGCATTGGTGGGCGCGATCAACGGGGCGCTGACGCTGTATTTCAGGGTCCATTCGCTGATCGTGACGCTGGGTGTGGGCACTTTCCTGCACGGCATCACCCTGTGGATATCCGACAGCCAGACCATCGGCGGCGTGGCGCGTGCCCTGATGCAATGGTCGATCATCGAGCGTTTCCTGGGCATCCCCATCGCGTTCTACTATGCAATCGGGTTGGCGGCGGTGATGTGGTATGTGCTGTCCTACACCGCCTTCGGCCAGCAACTGCTGTTCACCGGGCGCGGGCGCGAGGTCGGGCGGCTCAGCGGCATCGCGGTCGGACGGGTGCGCCTGCTGTCCTTCGTGGCCTCGGGCGTGATGGGGGCGATTGCCGGCCTGATCTACACCGGCACCACAGGCTCGGCCAACCCAAGTTCGGGCACGACCCTTTTGTTGCCAGCTTTCGCGGCGGCATTCCTTGGTGCCACCTGCATCACCCCGGGCCGCTTCAATCCGTGGGGTTCGGTGGTCGCGGTCTATTTTCTTGTGACAGGCATCAATGGCCTGTCGGTTCTGGGATTCCGCACCTTCGTGCAGGACCTGTTTTATGGCGGGGC
>JAYTDA010000127.1:0-21616 GCA_043736155.1 Paracoccaceae bacterium
ATGATTGGCCTCGGCCGCACGCAGGCTTTCAACGCTCCACTCTGCCGGGATGACGGGCAGCCGGGTGCCACGCGGTACGCCCGACGGATTGGCCGCCAGCAGAGCACGGGTATAAGGATGCTCGGGACGGGCGAACAGGTCAGCGGTCGTGGCGACCTCCAGCAGTTTGCCGCCATACATCACGCCCACCCGGTCACAGACCTGCGCCACGACGCCCAGATCATGGGTGATCAGCAGAACGGTCGTCCCATGGTCGCGGCACAGCTTGTCGATCAGCGCCAGCACCTGCGCCTGCAGGGTCACATCCAGCGCCGTCGTTGGCTCATCCGCGATCAACAGTTGCGGGTTATTGGCCAAGGCCGCAGCAATGACGATGCGCTGCCGCATCCCGCCCGAAAACCGGTGCGGCACGTCGCGGTAATGGGCAGTCGGATCAGGAATGCCGACCTCGGCCATCAGGGCCAGAGCGCGGGCCTTGGCCTCGGCCCGCGTGGCCCTGGTATGGGCGCGGATGGTTTCAGCGATCTGGTCGCCGACCGACCAGGTCGGGTCCAGGCTGGCAGAGGCGTCCTGAAAGATCATCGCCATCTCGACCCCGCGCATATGCCGCAGCGCCGCCTCATCCAGCCCCAGAACTGGCCGTCCGTTGACAGCAACGCCGCCCGAAACGCTGGCATGAACGGGCAGAAGGCCCATCACGGCATTGGCAACGGTGCTTTTGCCGCTGCCACTTTCCCCCACGATGCCAAAGATTTCGCCCCGCTCAACATGGAAGCTCACGCCATCCACGGCGGGGCGGTCGCGGCCAAACTGCACGCCCAGCGAGGTCAGGGACAACACGCTCATTCCGTCACCCCGCGCGGGTCAAACACCCGGCGCAACCCCTCGCCGACCAGCGTAAAGGCCAGCACGGCGATGACGATGGCCAGCCCCGGAAAGACCTCGACCCAGGGCGCCTGGATCAGCACATCGCGCCCGTCAGCCAGCATGCCGCCCAGCGAAGGGGTGGGCGGCTGGGTGCCTAGGCCCAGAAAGCTCAACCCCGCCTCCAGCTGCATCGCAAAGGCCGAAAGCACCGAGGCCTGCACCACAACCGGCCCCAAGGCATTCGGCGCGACATGGCGTGTCAGCACGCGCAAATGGCTGGACCCGCGCGCCCGCGCCCCGGCGACGTAGTCGTTGCCGGTGACGACAAGCGTGCTGGTCCGCATGACGCGGGCGAGGATCGGCAGGTAGATCATGGCGATGGCCAGGGCCGCCACGGCGCTGCCCGGCCCCAATATGGCGATCAGCGTGATGGCCAGCAGCATGGCGGGCAGCACCAGCAGCATGTCCAGCGCCCGCGAGATGCCGGTATCCACCCAGCGGCCAAAATACCCCGCCAGCAAGCCCAGCGGCACGGCCAGCAGGGTGGAGACCGCCACCGCCGAGAACGAAACCAAGAGGCTGACCCGCAAACTGTAGATCACCCGGCTCAGCACATCCCGGCCCAGCACATCCAGCCCGAACGGATGCGCCAAGCTGGGCGCGCCCAGTACCCCCATCACATCCATCGCCTCGGGGTCATAGGGGGCCAGCACGGGGGCCGCGAGAGCCATCAACGCCAGGGCCGCCAGCATGGCAAGGCCCGTCAGGGTCATCCGGTTCACCCTCATGTCCCGGCCCCATCCGCCACGCGGGGGTCAAGCCAGCCCACGATCAGGTCGGTGATCAGCGACACCAGAATAAAGATGGTGGCAATCGCGAGCACCCCTACCTGCACCGTCGGATAGTTGCGTTGGTTGATCCCAGTGACCACCAGCCGCCCCACGCCCGGCAGGGCAAACAAAGTCTCGACGATGATCGCCCCACCCAGCAGAACGCCGACCTGAATGCCGATGACCGTGACGATGGACGGCCCGGCATTGCGCAGCACATGGCCGAACAGAATGCGCCCCGGGCTGATCCCCTTGGCCCGCAGAAACGTCACGAAGGGCCGCCCCAGAACCGATACCACCGCCCCGCGCGTGGTCCGCAAGATATAGGCCGCCTCGCCCACCGCCAGCGTCAGCACCGGCAAAGCCATGTAGCGCAAGTTGCCTAAAGGGTCCTTCAGGAACGGCGTATAGCCGGAGGGCGGCAGCAGCGCCAAAAGCCCGGTGAAGACCAGAACCAGCATGATGCCCAGCCAGAAATCCGGGATGGCGATGCCAAAGATCACAAAGCCCTCGGTCAATCGCCGGACCCAAGGCGCGCCCACCGCCGCCCAGACCCCCAGCGGCACGCCCACCACCACGGCAAGCAGCATCGACAACCCGGTCAGCTCGAACGTCACCGGCAGCCGCTGTGCCAACAGTTCCGAAAGCGGCGCATGGCTGACAATGTCCATGCCCAGATCGCCGTGCAAAAGCTTGTCGGCCCAGACCAGATATTGCGTTACCAGACTTTGGTCGAGACCCAACTGCTGGCGCAACTCGGCCACATTCGCATCCGTCGCGCGAAAGCCCAGCATGGTGCGCACCGGGTCGCCCGGCACCAGACGGATGATCAGGAACACAACGATGCTCATTACGATGAGGGTCGGGATGGTCAAGGCCAGACGGCGCAGGACAAAGCCGATCATGCCCCCCCCCCTTCGGCCCGGTCAACCAGGGCCCGGATCAGGGTTTCGGAGAGCGTGAAATGCACGCCAGCAATCGCCGCAGCCGCCTCGGCCCGACCCTCCACCACGGCTGCGACCAGATCCTGATGCTGGCGGATGGCTATGCGGCGCACCTCGTCCGTATAAGGCTCGGCCCCGAGATTCAGGCTGATCTTGGTGCGAAGATCGACCGAGATGCCGACCAGAATGGAGTTCTGTGTTGCCTTCGCAATCGCTAGATGCAGACTGCCATCAGCCCGACGCGAGGCGTCATGGTCGGGCGCCTCAAGATAAGCCTGCAAGGCAGCCGTGATGGCGCGGTCATCCTGCGGTTGGTGGCGCAGGGCGGCAGTGTGGGCAATCAGAGGCTCGATCAGGGTGCGCGCGGCAAAAATCTGTTCAAACTCGGCCCAGTTGGCGACCAGGTGGCGGCGCACCCGCTCGGCCGAACTTGGCCCCCAGTCAGCCTGCACGAAATACCCGCCATTTCGGCCGCGCCGCACCTCAAGATAGCCCGAACCCGTCATCTGCTGCAGCGCCTCGCGCACCGAACTGCGTGAAACATGCAGCATCGAGGCGAGGTCGCGTTCTGTCGGCAGTTGCTGACCCGGCACATAGAGACCCAGCGCCACTGCGGTCACCAGACGGTCAACCACATCATCCGCGACATGACGGCTGACGATGGGGCCACCCCAGACCCGGCCGGGATTGGTGTCGTTCATGGCACGGCCTGAAAGCGCAGCAGCAAGAACCGGGCGAGGGTACGGGTGGCGTCGATGATGCTTTGCAGATCGACGGATTCGTCGATGCCGTGCAGGTCATGGCCTATCGCCCCGTAACAGACCGCTGGCACGCCGAAATCGTTCACATAGAATCTGGCATCCGTCGTGCTGCCCACGGTGTAAACGGCAGGCGGCGCGCCATGCGCCTGCGCGTGTGCGGCGCTCAGGTCACGGATCAGGGCGGTATCAGCCTCTTGCAGATAGCCTTTGGCGCGCAGGCCAGACGGGTTCACCACAGGCGGCACCGCAAAGCCGCCATCGGCGGAGACAAATGCCGTGATGGCCGCGCGCACCCGCGCCTCGGCCTTTTCCAGGGTCCAAGACCGGGGAAAGCCGACGCGAACGCCAAAGACAGCGCTGGACGGCGCGGTGGAGGTCCAGTCGCCGGACTGCACCTTTCCAAGATTGACGTTATAAGGGCTTTGGTTGCTGGCCATGCTGGGTTCCGGCTCGGCCAGCGTCACCTCGGCTGCCCAGTCTCGCAGGCCACACACCAGCCGCATGCCCAGATTGATAGCGTTGGCATGAGTTGCCGCAGCCGAGGCATGTCCGGAATGCGCGATCACGCGTATTTCCAACCACAGCACCCCGACGCCGCCCGCCAGCAAACCCAAATCTGAAGGCTCCAGCACCACGACCTCTTCCGCCGTGACACCGTGTTCGGCGATCGAGCGCAGGGTGCCGTTGCCCGAACACTCCTCCTCCACCACGGCCAGAAAGCCCAGGCACCGCCTGGCGAACAAACCCGGCGCCACATCCTGCAGGGCGCGCAGGGCCAGGATGCCAACCGCAAAGCCGCTTTTCATATCCGCTGCGCCGCGCCCGTACAGCTTGCCGCCCCGTTGTGCAGGCTCAAAGGGCGGGGTGGCCCAGAGTTCGGGTGTCTCGGCCGGGACGACATCCATATGACCGTTCAGCAAAAGTTTGAAATCCCCATCCCCTGGCGTGGCCGCCAGTACCTGAAAGCGATCGGGACTGACGAGACGGGCCTGCGGTGTAATGCCTGCGCGGGCATCCTCCGGTGGGTCTTTGTGAAAAGGCAAGCGTGTCACGGTCAGGCCCAGCGACCGGGCCTCGACCACAAACGCTTCCATTGCGCTTTGCTCTTGGCCGACGGTACTGGGCGCGCGGACCAAAGCCTCGAGAAAGGCAAATGCTGACTCAGCGTGATCCTGGATTGCTTGGTCGAGCGCGGCGTACATGAGCAAACCTTTTAGGTCTATAGTTCAGACCTTATGCCAAATAGGAACATCGTCAATGACAAAACGCCTCCCGAAATGTCTCGCGATGGCTGAGGCAAGCAAGTGCTAGGTCATCAGGAGGATCGTCAGGTAAGTTTGCGCCCCCAGCCGTCACAAGGGGCGGAGAGCTGCCGTTCGAGGTGGCCGATCCGCGGCGATCAGGTGCGGTCAAAGCGGTCACCCCTCAATACTAGTCGTCGTCATTTGCCTGAGCTGCTAATATAGACTTTTCCAGAGAGCAACGCGCGGTGGCGTGACGGTGAAGGTTCGGGTCTCGGGGGGGCAGGTTGTGGAACGGTTCTGCCAAGCTGGCGGACAGCACACTATTCAGGCCAAACCAATTCAGGGCCAAAGGCGTGTTTAGCGCTGCGACGGTGCCGCCGGTCAGGGGGATGGCGGAGTTTTGGACAGGGTTGCGGCGATGGCTGAGGCGTCCAGACGTCCCGATCCGCGATAATCGTCAAGATGCGGGATTAGACTCTCGGGCAGGGGAAATACCTGAGCGAGAGGAAAGCCCAGGAGGAGCAATTCGCGCGAGAAGGCATCCTTGGCCATAGCCGCCCCGGCGCGCGCCAACAGATGGTCGACCAAGGCAGGCGTCAGGAACAGCACCCCGTCGGCGTCGGCAAGAACCCAGTCCCCTGGCATGACCGTGACACCCGCAAAACGCAGCGGCCTGTCGCAAACAAACGGGATCAGAGTTTGGTGCGCTGCCATGGGCCGGACGGCTTGCGCCTGCACAGGAAGACCCGCTTGTGCCAACCCCTCCAGATCGCGGACTGCACCATCGACCAGGGCCCCGGCAGCACCCAAATGTTTGGCGCGGGTGGCCAGCATGTCACCAAAGATGGCCCCGACGGTATCGCCTGCGGCGGCGAGGATCAGCACTTCGCCGGGGTGCATCTGATCGATGGCCGTGAAATTGGCGGGTGTGCCGGGGCGGCGCAGTTCGGGCCGTCCGGGCAGGAATTCGATCAGGCGCACCGGGCCGGCGATGCGGGCGTCGCCGGTCATCGGTGTCAGCCGCGTGCTGCGTTCGGCCAGCGACTGATCCTTGAGGATGTCGCAGGCGATGGAGGTGGGGATATCTGCAAGACGCATGGCGCGGCGTTTGGTCGGGGGTCAGACGCGGGTCAGATCGGCCACTTTGGCCGTCAGATCGGCGATATAGGGACCGGTCTGCAAGGGGCTGCCGGTCAGCCGCATCAGCGTTTCGGCGGACGTTTGCGCGCGGCCATGGGCATAGATATTTTCGGCCAGCCACCTATGCAGCGGCGCATAGTCGCCCGTCATCAGTCCACCGGCGATCCCCGCCTGCGCCTTGGCCGCCGCGAAGAATTGCGAGGACATGATATTGCCCAAAGTATAGGTCGGGAAAGACCCCACATAGCCCTGCGACCAGTGCACATCCTGCAAGACGCCCAAAGTGTCGTTTGGCACCTCGCGGCCGAGATAGGCGCGCATCTTTTCGGCCCATACGCCAGGCAGGTCGGCCACCTGAAGATCACCCATCATGAGCGCGGACTCAATTTCTGCGCGCAGGATGATGTGCAGGTCATAGGTCAGCTCATCGGCCTCGACCCGGATGAAATCGGGGCGGACCTGGTTGACGGCGGCCCAGAACTCGCCCGCCGTGACATCATCCAGAAGCCCGGGGAAATGCGCCTGAAGGTCGGGGAAGTGCAGATCCCAAAAGGCACGAGAGCGGCCGATGCGGTTTTCCCACAGGCGGGATTGCGATTCGTGGATGCCAAAGCTGGCACCGCCCACGGCGTAAAGGTTGGCGAGGTCGGTGGCAAAGATCGACCGTGTATATTCGGGTGATAAGCCCTGTTCGTACATGCCGTGCCCCGCCTCGTGCCACAGCGCGAACATGCCCCCCGGCAGCCAGGTTTCGCGGAAGCGGCTGGTGATGCGCACATCGCCCCGGGTGAAGGAAATCTCGAACGGGTGGATGGTGTCATCCAGCCGCCCCCGGTTCAGATCATAGCCCATCTTGGCCGCAATCTTCAGCCCAAAGGCCTTTTGCGCCGGAATCGGGAAGGCGCGGGTCAGGAAATCGGTCCGGGGCTGCGGGGCGGAAGTGGCCTGCTCGATCAGCGGGACGAGGGCGGTTTTCAGATCGCCAAACAGGGTCGCAAGGCGGGTTTGCGTCATGCCGGGTTCGTAAAGGCCGATCAGCGCGTCATAAGGCTTCTGACCAAGAGCCTGGCCGATCTCACGTTGCATGGCGATCATGCGGGTCAGGAGCGGCGCATAGTTGGCGAAGTCGTTTTGCGCCCGCGCCTCTGCCCAGGTGGCATGGGCGGCGGTCTTCAGCTGCGCCAGTTCGCCGATCAGGGCGGCGGGGATGCAGGTCAACAGGGCAACTTCGCCCGTGGCCTGATCCAGCGCGCGGGTCTGAGATGGGGTGGCACCTTGGCGGGCCGCCTCTATTGTGGCGAGCAAAGTGTCCGAGGTTGCCATGTCGCGGGCGAGGCTGGTCAGCGTGGCGATTTGGTGACCACGCGTGTCGACGCCGCCATGGGGCATTACGGTGCGCGCGTCCCAAGACAGCAGGTTGACGGTGCAGAGGATATCGTTGATCTGGGCGATCTGGGTCTGAAAGGCGGAATAGGTCATGGGGTCACTTCACTCAAGTGGCAGGCGGTTTGATGGAGGCCTTGCGAGAGGATGGGCCGCTCTGCCCGGCAGCGGTCATAGACTTTGGGGCAGCGCGATTGGAAGAGGCAGCCTTGCGGCAGGTTGACCGGGCTTGGCAACTCGCCCTTCTCGGCGGCGCTGCGGCTGCGGCGGGCCGGGTCGATTTCGGGGGCGGCGGCGAGAAGCGCCTGGGTGTAGGGGTGTCTGGGGGCGGAAAACAGCGCCTCGGTGGGGGCAAACTCGACGACCTTGCCCAGATACATGACCGCGACCCGGTGCGAGATGTGGCGCACCAGCCGCAGGTCGTGGGCCACGAAAACTACGGTCAGTTTAAGCCGCTCTTGCAGGGACAAAAGCAGGTTCACCACTTGCGCCTGTACCGAAACATCCAAGGCCGAGACGAGTTCGTCGGCAACCAGAACCTGCGGCTCCACGGCCAGTGCGCGGGCGATGCCGATGCGCTGGCGTTGCCCGCCAGAGAATTCGTGGGGGTATTTCTCGGCCGCATCGGGCGACAGGCGAACGAGGTCGAGGAGTTCCGCGATCCGGGCGGGAATTTGGGGCTTGGGGCGCATGGCATGGACGGACAGGGCTTCAGACAGGATTTGGCGCACGCGCATCCGGGGGTTCAATGAGGAATAGGGGTCCTGGAAGATCATCTGCACGCGGGCGTTGAAGGCGCGGCGATCCGCGCCGTGCAGGGTCGAGATATCGGTTTGGTCATAAAGCACCCGCCCCGCGTCGCAGTCATGCAGGCGGACGAGGCAGCGGGCGAGGGTCGATTTGCCGCAACCGCTTTCGCCGACGATGCCCAGCGTCTCGCCGCGCATCACCTCAAGGCTGACGCCGTTCAGCGCGTGGACGGCCTGCACCGGCTGGCCCGTGAGGCGCTGATACAGGCCGCGCGGAAAGGGGAAGGCCTTGGAGACGGATTGGACGGAGAGGAGGGGGGCTTCGGTCATCCGGTCTCTCCGGGGTGGAAACACGCGGCGTCGTGGCCGGGGGCAAGGGGGACAAGGCTTGGCGTTTCGGCCCGGCAACGGTCCGTGACAAGCGGGCAGCGCGGGTGAAAGGCGCAACCCGTGGGGCGGTGCATCAGGCCGGGGGGCGTGCCCTCGATCGACAAAAGCGGCGTGCGTTCGGTGCCGCTGCGTGGGACCGAGCCCAAAAGCCCCTTGGTATAGGCGTGCTGTGGGCGGGCGAAGACCTGCGTCACCGGGCCCATTTCCACGATGCGGCCGGCATACATCACCGCCATCCGGTCGCAGGTCGCGGCCACCACGCCAAGGTCATGGGTGACGAAGACAACGCTCATCTTCAACTCGTCGCGCAGATCCAGGATCAGCTTCAGGATCTGGTCCTGGATCGTGACGTCCAGGGCCGTGGTGGGTTCATCGGCGAGGAGGAGGCGCGGGTTGGAGGCCAGGGCAATCGCGATCATCACGCGCTGGCGCATCCCGCCCGAGAACTGGTGGGGATATTGCGCGACCCTGCGCCGGGCATCGGGGATGCCGACGAGGTCCATCAGTTCAAGGCAGCGCTCTGCCCGTTCGGTGGCGTCCAGCCGCGTATGGGCGCGCAGGTTTTCCTCGATCTGGACGCGGACGGGCAGAACGGGGTTCAGCGCGGTTGAGGGCTCCTGGAAGATCATCGAGATCTGGCCGCCGCGCACGGCGCGCATCTCGCGCTCGGGCAGGCGGATCAGATCGCGGCCCTGCCAAAGGACCTCACCATTGACCGCAGCCCCCTGCGGCATCAGGCGCAAGATCGACCGCAGGGTGACGCTTTTGCCAGAGCCGCTTTCGCCGACCAGACCCAGAACCTCGCCGGGCAGGACGTCAAAAGATATATCATCAACCGCTGTCACCGCCTTGCCCTTGTGGCCGAAGGTGGTGGTCAGGTTGCGGATGCGCAGGGCGGGTTCGGTCATTTGCGCGTCCTCAGCACTTCGGCCAGCCCGTCGCCGATCAGGCTGAACCCAAGCCCCGTGACGACGATGGCGATGCCGGGGAAGACCGAGATCCACCAGCCGGTGGTCATGAAGTTCTTGCCCTCGGCGATTTGCACGCCCCATTCGGCGGCGGGTGGCTGGGCGCCGAGGCCGAGATAGCCGAGGCTGGAGCCAAGCAGGATGGCCAAGGCCATGTCGGTCACGAGGTAAACCACGGCGGGGGTGATGGCATTGGGCAGCAAGTGGCGAAAGATGATCCGGACGGGCGTGTAGCCCATGGCGCGGCCCGCGTCGGCATAGTCAAGGCGTTTTTGCACCTTGACCTCGGCGGCGATGATGCGGGCGTAAAACACCCAGCCGACCACGGCCAAAGCGATGTACATGTTCACCAGCCCCGGCCCGAGGACCGAGACGATGGCGATGACCAGCACCAGAAAGGGAAAGGTGATGACCGCATCGACCACCCGGCCAAAGATCGTATCGGCAAGGCCGCCGGCATAGCCGATCAAGGCGCCAGTCAGGACGCCGAAGACAAAGGGAAAGACAGTGCCGAAAAAGGCAATCTGCATGTCGATCTGATAGGCGTGGATCACGCGGCTTAGCACGTCGCGGCCGAAATTGTCGGTGCCCATCGGATGCGCCCAGCTGGGGGCCTGTATCAGGGCGTCGTAATCAAAGGCTACGGGGTCATAGGGGGCAAAGGCGGCCGGAAAGGTGGCAAGGCATAGGCTGAACCCGATCAGCGCGCCACCGACAGCCAAGGGACGCGGGATCATCGGGCAACCCGCGGGTCAAGCCACGCCTCGACAACATCGGTCAAAAAAAAGGTGACCGAGACGAGGATGGCCAGGGCCATGGTCATGCCCTGCACGACCGGATAGTCGCGGCCATAGATGCTGTCGATCATCTGCCGCCCCGCGCCGGGGATGGCAAAGACAGTCTCCGTGATGACCGCGCCGCCAAGCAGCGTGCCGATCGACAGGCCAAACAGGGCCACGGTCGAGATCAGCGCGCTGCGCAGAACGTGGCGCATCAGGATCAGGAATGGCGCGATGCCCTTCGACCGCGCAAAGACCACATACTCCGCATCAATCACGCCGATGATCGCCGCGCGCAGGTTGCGCATCAGGATGGCGGCGAGGCTGAGAGCAAGGGTAAAGGCGGGCAGGGCGAGGTGGTAGATGTGGTCGAAAAAACCCTCGCCATAACCGCCCACGGGGAACCAGCCTAGCCGTGCGCCAAAGACGGTCAAAAGGATCAGCCCAAGATAGAAGACGGGCATGGAAAGGCCTACCTGAAAGGCTCCCCTTATCGCGTTGTCGGCAGCGCGGTCACGGCGCAGCGCCGCCACAAAGGCAAGCGGAACCGCCATGACAAGGGCCATCACGGCGGCCATCACGGTCAGCATCACGGTCACCGGAAGCCTTTGGGCAATCAGGGTGGTGACCGGCAGCTTGAGGGTGATGGAAGTGCCAAGATCCCCCGTCGCCACCGACTTCAGAAACAGCCCGAATTGCACCGGGATCGAGCGGTCAAGTCCCAGTTCGTGGTTGATCCGTTCCACATCCGCATCCAGTGCCCGGTCGCCCAGGATCGCGCTGGTCGGATCGCCCGGCAGAAGGCGCACCAGCACGAAGACCACTACCAGGATGAACAGGAGCGTCGGGATCAGTTGCACCATCCGGCGCAGGAAGAAGAGGGCCAATTCCGGCTCCGTTCGCAAAGGAAGACCCGGCCGGGGCGCACCCCGGCCGGGCAAGAACTATTTGGTCAGCGAGGCCGCGCGGAAGATGTTGTTGCCCAGCGGGATCTGGATGAAGCCCTGGACCTTGTTCGACAAGGCCACCGGATAGGGGCTTTCATACAGATAGACCATCGGCCCTTCGGCATTGGCGATCTCTTGGATCCGCGCATATTGCTCGGCGCGCTTGGCCGGGTCACGCTCGGATTGCGAGGTTTCGAACAGCTTGTCGACCTCTTCGCTCTTCCAGCCCGAGTGTTGCGACTCGATCGTGGGGGAATAGGCGAAATACGAGGTGATTTCGCTGGGGTCCGCGATGTCATCGGTCCAGCCGCCCATCCGCATCGAGAATTTGCCGCTGCGGTAAAGGTCGGTCCGGGTGGCGTTGTCGACCTGTTGCAGTTCCAGCTTTACGCCGACCGCTGCCCACATCTGTTGCAGCGCGGTGGCGATGCCCGTCTCGTCCTGATTGCCGGCCAGAACCAGAAGGCTGATCGTGAAGCCATCGGGGAAGCCCGCCTCGGTCATCAGCAGTTTGGCCTTTTCAAGGTCATGGGGGAAGAGCGGCCCCGTGCCCGAGTTCAGCGGCGTGGCGGAAGACATGAACGACTTCATCGGCGAGCCGACGCCTTGCGTGACGATCTGGATGATCGCATCCTTGTTGGTCGCGTAGTTCAGGGCCTGCCGCACCTGCAGGTTCGACAGCGGATTGTCGACACCCTCGATCTGCGGCCGCACGTTGAGCGTCACATATTCGATCTTGGTCGAGGGGAAGAGCTGCATGTTGATCCCCTCCGCACCCTTCAACTCGGCCACGCGGGCAAAGGGGATGAACTCTGCCCCATCCAATTCGCCCGACTGCATGCGCAGGATGCGGGTGGCATCGTCGGGGATGACCTCGAAGGTCACGCCGTCAAGGTAAGGCAGCGGCTGGCCGTCGTCGCCCATATCCCAGTAATAGGGGTTCTTCACCAGCTTCATCGTGGCACCGCGCTCCCAGCTTTCCAGCATGAAGGGGCCCGAGCCAACAGGCTGTTCTGCAAAGGCCTTGGCCTTGTCGGCATCGGTGGCACCGGGCATCGCCTCAAACGCCTTTTCCGGCATGATGGCAGTGTTGAAGACGCTGAGTGCGGGAATGATCGACGGGTCAGGGCGGTTCAGCGTGATGACGATTTGCCCGTCAACCTCGGCCACATCCTCGATCGCGCTGACAAGAAAGCCCCAGATGCCGTTATCGGGCGTGGCGGCGCGTTTCAGCGACCAGATCACGTCCGACGCCATGATCGGTGAGCCGTCCGAAAACTTGATCCCGTCGCGCAGTTTCAACGTCACGGCCATGCCGTCATCGGAAACTTTCCACTCGGTGGCCAGCCCGGCCTGCACGCCCTGCCCATCATCGGTGGGCAGCAAAAGCGTGTCGTACAGATTGGACAAGACCCAGATGTCCACGTTCGCATCGTTCAGAACCGGGTCAAGGAACAGGCTGTCGGCATAGCGACCATAGGTCATAACGCCGCCCCGATCCGCCGCATAGGCAGACAGGCTGCCCCCCAAAAACAAAGCCGCCGCAAAAGCGGCCAGTGATGCCGTCTTCATAAGATCAACCTCCGAGTTTTGTGATTAGTGTTCTACTAAGGTGCAGCGTCACATAGCGAGAAAATCAAGTCAATAGCACAGTTTTCGCGGATTTTTGTTGATACTCTTGAATTATCGTTGGATAGTAGACCAAACGCCGGGACAAGTGTACTACTATTATATATCTACTGGAGCGCGGCATGAAGGTGCAGATTGATCGAAAATCGGGCTTTTCGCTGCATCAGCAGTTGAAAAGCGCCATCGAGCACGGAATTTACTTTGGCGAGATGGCGGCGGGTACCAGCCTTCCGTCGATTCGCGATATGGCCGCCCAGGCGCAGGTTGCGCCGATGACGGTGACGAAAGTCTACGGCGAACTCAAAGCCGCCGGGCTGATCGAAACAAAGACGGGCTCTGGGACTTTGGTCGCCCAAACCGCGCTGGCAGGGCGGCCCGACAGGGCGCGGCTGGCGGCGGCGATTGATTCGGTCACCGATCTGGCGCTGAACATGGGGGCGGCTCCAGCCGATATCCCGGGGCTGATCGCGGCGCGCGTGACGGCGCGGCTTTCGCAGGAACGGCGCAGGGTGATCTTCATGGTCGGACTCTTCACCGATGCCACAACCAGTTATGCCAAACGCGTGGCGGCGCAGGTGGGTGAATATGCCACGGTCGAGCCTACGACGCTGGACCAGATCTACGCTGACCCCGACCACGCCAAACGCCTGCAATCGGCCGATCTGATCCTGACCTTTGCCAATCTGCAAGCCGCCATCACCGAGGTGGTGCCGGGTGTTCCTGTCCTTGCCATCCGCTTCATCCCGTCCGAGGCGACGCGGTTGGCCTTGGCATCCATCGACCCGATGGCGCGGGTGGGTGTCGTTTCGCGCTTTGCCGACTTTTCGCCGGTGTTGAACCTGGGTGTCCGCCGCTTTGCTGCCCATGTGCGTGATATCGTTTCGGTCAATCTCGACGATCCGCAGATCGCCGAAGTCCTGGCCGATTGCGATGCCGTGGTTCTGGCGACTGGCGCGGATGAGGCGCCCACAGCCAAGCCCGGTGCGCCGTGCATCGAATACCGTCACATCCCTGATCCGGGCGACATCGACCGACTGGTCATGCCGCTGGTCACACCCCCTCTCGCCAAGAAGGAAGCGTCATGAAAATCTCGGACATGCATTGGGGGCAGGTCGAGGCCTATCTTGCCACCAACGATCTGGCGGTCATCCCGCTGGGCAGCACAGAACAGCACGCCTTTCTGTCGCTGTATGTGGATTCCATTTTGGCCGAGCAGGTGGCGCTTCAGGCGGCCGAGCCGTTGGGCGCACCAGTGTTCCCCGTGCTGGCCTATGGCGTGACGCCCTATTTCCTGGCCTATCCGGGGTCTGTGTCCCTGCGCGTTGAGACCTATGTGAGCGTCGTGCGCGATATCCTTGACAGTCTGCGCGGGCAGGGGTTCCGGCGGTTCTTCTTCGTCAACGGCCATGGCGGCAATTCCCCTGCGGGCAGTTTCGCGGTCGAATGGATGGCCGACCACCCCGAATGCGCGGTCAAGTTCCACAACTGGTGGAACGCGCCCAAAACACTGAAAGCCGTGCAAGAAACCGATCCCGTCGCCTCTCATGCCAGTTGGATGGAGAACTTTGCATGGACGCGGCTTGCAGGTGTTGTCCAGCCGTCGCAGCAAAAGCCGATGGTGGATTTTGAACGGATGCGGGTGATGGGCCCGAAAGCAACCCGCGCTTTTCTGGGGGATGGCAATTTCGGCGGCTATTATGAGCGCCCGGATACCGAGATGCAGGCGATTTGGGATATCGCCATCGCCGAAACCCGGGCGCTGATGCAAGGGCCCTGGGAGTGAGTGGCATCCTGATCTGGGGCGCGGGCGCCATTGGCGGCACCCTCGGCGCGGCTTTTCTGCGGGCGGGCCATGCGGTGACATTCGTCGATAACGTGCCGGCCCATGTAACGGCGATCAACGCCCATGGGCTGCGGATCGCGGGGCCGATCTTTCAGGATGTGCTCCGCGCGCCGGCCTTTCTGCCAAAGGATCTGACGGGGGTCCATGATCAGATATTCCTGTGCGTGAAGGCCCAGCATACCGAGGCGGCGGCCATGGCCCTGGCGCCGCACCTTGCCCCAGATGGCATGGTGATCTCGGCGCAGAACGGGCTGAATGAGCTGACCATTGCCCGCATCGTGGGTGCGGCCCGCACCATCGGCTGTTTCGTGAACTTTGGCGCGGATTATCTGGAGCCGGGGGTGGTCCAATACTCTGGCCATGGCGCGGTGGTGGTGGGGGAACTGGACGGGGCCACGACACCCCGCATTCAGGCGTTGCATGCCATGATGTTGCAGTTTGAACCCAAGGCAGTGCTGACCGGCAATATCTGGGGCTATCTGTGGGGCAAGCTCGTCTATGGCGCGCTGCTGTTTGGCACGGCGGTGACCAACGACAGCATTGCAGATGTGCTTGCCAATCCGGCGGCGAGGGGTGTCTTGACCCGGCTTGGCCAAGAGATCGGGCTGGTTGCGGCTGCCGAGGGGTTCCGGACCGAGGACTTTGACGGCTTTGACCCTGCCGCCTTTCGACCCGGTGCGCCGCAGGTGCTGATTGACGCCTCATTTGACGACATGGTGGCGCACAATCGGAAATCGGCGAAATCCCATTCCGGCATCTGGCGCGATTTGGCGGTGAGGAAGCGCAAGACGGAAGTGTTGGCGCAACTTGGCCCGATCACCGAGGTCGCGGCCAGACACGCGATCCCCGTGCCACTGACTGCCCGGCTGATCACGCTGATCCAGGACATCGAAAATGGCACGCGCGCGCTGTCCCTGGACAATCTGCAAGTGCTGGAGGGGGCCGCATCATGAAAATCACCTTCGACGGGCAAACCGTTCTAATCACCGGGGCCGCCCATGGCTTTGGCCGCGCCATGGCCCTCGCCTTTACCGAGCGCGGCGCCAGGGTTCATGCGCTGGACGTCAACGCGGAAGGGCTGGCCGAAACGCAGCGGCTGTGCGGTTGCAACGTGGCCGTGGTCGATGTGGGAGACCGCGCGGCCGTGCAGGCCGAAGTGGCGCGCGTCGCCGCTCTTGGGCCGATCGACATTCTGGTCAACAACGCGGGCGGCGTGCGCGGGCAAAAGGGGCGGCCGATTGAGGAAATCACCGCCGCAGACTGGCAAGCGATCTTTGACGTCAACCTGTCCGGCACCTTTTTCATGGCGCAGGCCGTGGCGCCGGTGATGAAGGCGCAGGGGCGCGGGCGGATCGTGAACATCTCCAGCGGGGCCGGGCGGACGATCAGCCTGACAGGCATTCAGGCCTATGCCAGCGCCAAGGCCGGGCAGATTGGCCTGACGCGGCAATTGGCGCATGAGTTGGGGCCGTTCGGGATCACGGTCAACTGCGTGGCGCCGGGGTTCATAAGGTCCAATCCGTCCACCGAAAAGCAATGGGACGCGATGGGGGCCGAGGGTCAGGCGGCGCTGGTCAATGGCATTGCAATGCGGCGGCTGGGCTCACCCGACGATATCGCCCACGCGGTGATGTTCTTCGCCTCGGACCTTGCGGGCTGGATCAGCGGGGAAACCCTTGGCGTGGATGGCGGCAAATGACCGCTGTGGAGGATTGGCTGAAGGCCCATGAGGCGCAGGCTTTGGAGACTCTGAGGCAGTTCTGCGCGATCCCCAGCGTCTCGACCGACCCGGCCTATGCTGATGGGATCGCTCAGGCGGCGGAGTTCGTGGCGCGGCAATTGACGCAGGCGGGCTTTCCCGTGGTCGAGGTGCTGCCGACCGCTGGCCATCCGGTCGTTCTGGCCGAGTGGTGCGCGGTCCCCGACGCGCCGACCATCCTGATCTATGGCCATTACGACGTCCAACCCCCCGACCCGTTGGATAAATGGACCTCGGCGCCGTTCACGCCAACGCTTCGTGACGGCAAGCTTTATGCCCGGGGTGCGTCGGATGACAAAGGCCCGCTGTTGATACCGATCCTTGTGGCTGCGGCCTATAAATCTGTGCGCGGTGGGCTGCCGTTGAACGTGAAGGTGCTGATCGAGGGCGAGGAGGAATCCGGTTCGCCGCATTTCGACCTGACCGTGGCCCGGCAGCGGGACAGGCTTGCCTGCGATCTGGTGGTGTCTGCCGACGGGGCAATGTGGCGGGCCGATCTGCCCTCGGTCACGGTGGCGAGCCGGGGGCTGGTGGCTCTGGAGGTCAAGGTCGAGGGCGCGGGCAAAGACCTGCACTCGGGGCGGCATGGTGGCTCGGCGCCCAATCCGATCCGGGCCTTGGCGCAGATGCTGGCGGGGCTGCATGACCGGGACGGCAGGGTCACGGTTGCGGGGTTTGACACCGGCACGGCCCCTGATCCGCTGATCGGGAAAGCAATCCATGAGGTGGAATTCGATGCTGCCGCTTACTTTGCCGAAATCGGGGCCGACATGCCCGATCCCCTGCCATCCGGCGCCGACCTGCTGACGGGCCAATGGTTGCGGCCGACGTTGGAGTTCAACGGCATCAGCGGTGGCTATGCCGGGACTGGCACCAAGACGGTGATCCCGTCCGAAGCCTCGGCCAAGATCACCTGCCGTCTGGTGCCCGGGCAAGACCCCGCGCTCGTGGCCGGGGCGATCCGCGCCCATCTGCAATCCGCCCTCCCCACCGGCTTTCGCCTCACCGTCACCCAGCACGGCCCCGGCACCCCTGCCTTTGCCCTCGACCCGGACCTGCCCGCCCTAAGCACCGCCGAGGCCATCCTGTCCGAAGTCCTGGGCCAAAAACCCTTGCGCGTGGCCATGGGGGCGACAATCCCGATTGGCGAGGTTTTCGCCCGCAATCTGGGCGTCGGCACCATCTTTTTCTCCTTTGCCACCTCTGACGAGGATTACCACGCGCCGAACGAATACTTCCGCCTTTCCAGCTTTCGCACGGGCCAGATCGCCTGGGCGCGGCTGTTTGACCGGCTGTCCAAACCATGACCGCCTTCCTTTCCATCGCCGAACTTGGTGCTGGCTATCGCCAAGGCAAATTCACTCCATTGCAGGTGGTGCAACAGGCGCTTGACCGCGCTGCCCGTCTGGACCCCGGCCTGAACGCGTTTGCCCATATTGCCGATTGTCGGGCCGCGGCGGCGCAGGCGGGCGCAGAGCTGGCGCAGGGCCTTGACCGTGGCCCGCTGCATGGCATCCCCGTGGCGATCAAAGACTTGATCGAGGTCGCGGGCATGCCCACCGGCTATGGCTCCAAGGTCCATCCAACCCGGATGGCCACTGTAGATGCGCCTTTGGTCGCGCGGCTGCGCGCGGCCGGGGCAGTGATCTTGGGCAAGACCAACCTGCTGGAATATGCCTATGGCATCGCCCATCCCGAAATCGGCCAGACCAACAACCCGCATGACCTGACCCGCACCGCCGGAGGGTCCTCGGGCGGGTCGGCGGCAGCGGTGGCGGCGGGGATCGTGCCCCTGGCCATTGGCACCGACACGGGCGGGTCGATCCGCATCCCGGCGGCCTATTGTGGCATCGTCGGGCTGAAGCCGACCTATGGCCTGGTTCCGCTGGACGGCGTTTTTCCGTTGTCATGGAGCCTTGATCATGCCGGCCCCTTGGTGCGCAGCATTGAGGATGCGGCCTTGGCGATGGCGTGCCTTGCCGGGCAGGCGATGCCGCTTGACCAGCCCGGCCCTCTGCGGATCGGCCTGATTGGCCAGCATTTCTCGCGCAGCCCGATCGGTGCTGCGGTCACCGCCCATATCGAGGCATGCCTGCCCCGCCTGGGTGCCACGCTTGTCACGCTGACCGCGCCGGGCCTGAGCAAGGCCAATGCCCGGCTGATGACGATCCTGTCCCCGGAGGCGGCGCTGATCCATGCCGGGTTGATCGCACTGAACCCCTTGGGCTATGCCCCCGGCACCCGCGCCCAGATCGAGGCGGGGAAACTGATACCCGCCACCGATTACATCACCGCCTGCCGTTTCCAAACCGCGCTGCGGGACGAGGTCGAGGCGCTGTTCGCCAACGTCGATGTGCTGCTGGCCCCATCGGTTCCCTTTGTGGCCCCGCATGAAGATCCGGTCATTGTGGATGACCAAGACAGCGAAATGCTGTCTTCGGGGTTTGCCAATCTGACGGGGCATCCCTCGCTCAGCCTGCCCTGCGGGGCGATTGATGGCTTGCCGGTCGGGCTGCAGCTGACCGGGCCTTTTGGGCAGGATCGGCGGCTGTTGGCAATGGGTGCGGCGTTTGAACTGGCCCTGGCGACGGCAGGGCATTTGTGACTTTCGGGGCCGATCCTGTGCCGTCGCTCATACAGCCTCCGTGGTATTGGTGAATACAGCTGATCCTGCCTTGATCCGCCGCCTGCGAGGTTCGCCCCTTGAAACGAAGGCGGCAACAACGTACTGCCCGAGCATAAATCCGGTGGCACGGGGTCCTGGTACGGAGTGTGAGTCAGAGCCAGTATTGCATGCTGATTGACAAAACCCGTGGCCCACACCCCGGCCCGCGGGCCATCACCGAGGCGGAGGCGGCATTGCTTTGGTTGCGCTGGCTGGAACCGCAGGACGCAAGGCTGGTCTGGTTGCGGGCGAACCGGACCGCCTGGAAGCCGATTTGCTGGGAGTTCGGCGTCAGCCTTGCCACGGCGAACCGGCGGTGGGAGTATGGGCTCAGCGTCATCAGCTGGCGGCTGAACGGCAAGCGGGTGCCAGCCAAGCGGTCGATGGCCACGTGATCCAGCGTGCGCGATGATCACGAACAGCAACCCGCTGTTCGAGGTTCGTGGCGGAACCTTGAATTGACACGTCACGCACTTCTAGTTCCGCCACGTTGGCGATGGGGACGCAGCAGATCATCCGGCGCGAAAGGGATTAAACACCGTCGCCCCCAGACCGGCGACATCGGCTTCGTTGCGGGTGACCAGCGTCAACCCGTTCACCTTGGCGGTCGCAGCCAGCAATGCGTCGATCACCGGCACCGGGCGCATTGCGTTCATCCGGCCCCATTCGTCGGCCACACTGGCATTCACTGGCAGGATACGCTCGGCGAAGGCCTCTGTCACTTCGCCGAGCCAGCGCTCCAGGGCTGCCGCCTTGTGCGGGTCGCGGGCACGGGCCAGTTCGACCCCCTTGCGGATTTCCCCGAGGACGAGCGGGCTCAGGAACAGATCGCCTTCGCCCACTCCGGCCCACCATGCGGCCACCCCGGGATGGCAGCGATCCTCTTTTCGCAGTTCCGAAATGACGTTGGTGTCGATCAGAAAGCTCACAGGGTGATCTCGCGACCCATGTCGCGGGGCCGGTCGATCTCGATCCCGTCGAGCGGGGCGGAGGCCAGCAGCGCCTTCAACCCGGTGGCAGGGTGCCGCGCGATCCGGTCGCGCAAGAGCGCGCGGGTCTCGGCCTCGCGTTCGGGGTCGGCAAGAGCGGAGGCAACCTCCCGCACCAGCCCGGCATATTCGCGGCGCACTTGAACCTCGACGCGCACGAGGCCTTGGCGCTTCATGCGATCCCGATAGGTCGTCACGGGTGTCTTGCGTGCTGTGGCCATGGCATCCTCCATTTCCGGAAATCATACCGGAAACATGGGGCTGCGGCAACATGGATCAAGCGCCGGTCTGTCAAGCCCTTTGCTGCACATTAGACACTTTTCCGCGAGACACCGGAAGGCAAGACAATCTCCGCCGGGACGCGTATGAATTGGATATGCTCGGGAGAGGCGCGTGGGGGAGATCGCCAGCGCAGATGGGTTCGGGACGGATGCCGTGGTGGACCCCAGAGTCCCAACCGGGGTCCAGCCGGAGCCAGATGACCCCCCGAACCGCCAAGTCATTGTTTTCCGGTTCCTTTCGGGCCGAAAACGTATGCTGGGGGGCGAGGCCCGGCACGTCGCCAGCGCCAGAGCGATTTTTTTGTGAAGCCACCTCAGTCTGAATCCACCCGAAATGCACAAATAACCACGCAATAACAAATTCTTGGCGGGTGGACTCCAAGGTGGATACCCCGGACTCTGTAGTCCACTTTAAAAACCACTGGACTCCGCATCCGGGGTCCAGCCCGGATGCCAGCCAACCCTTCAACAGGACATCCGCATGACCCTCAGCTGTTCGGATTTGCCGAACCACCTCTGTCTACGGCGTTGTGCTGGAATTGGAAGCCGAAACGGTGGACCTGATTGCCACCGAAAAGCGCAGGGTCGGGCTTGAAACGTGTTGAGCGTCCGGGGCGAAGTGGCCCTGGTTTCTGACGCAAAGGCTTGATGCCCGGTGCTGAGTAAGGTCACGCCGGGCCCTGACCTGTGATGATTTCGGCGGCCCAATCGCCACGCAAAACCAGATTGGCGCAGGCACTGTGGATTAGCTTCCCCGTCGCCATGCTTGCCCGCGGACGCGGGGCGTCGCGGCGCGTTGCAAGGTGCAGCATCCAGTGCAGCGTCGGGTTTTCTATGGCCACCACCACGATATGTCCCGCGTCAATTTCACCCTTGGAAAGATATTTCGGCAGCACCGTGCAATAGCCTGCGCGAACCAAACCCAGAAGGCCCGGCAAGCTGTCCACATCGGCCAGCACCGTCAGCGTCAAACCTTTTGCATGGCAGGTCGTTTCAATCCGCTTGCGGATCGAGTTCGCCACACTTGGCAGCACCAGCGACAGTGCCGCCACCTGCTCCAGATCAACGGCGGGCAGCGCGGACAGTGGGTGGTAGGCCGGCAACAGAAGATAGAGGGTTTCGGTCAACAGCGGCGTGCAGCGCAGGCCAGCCCAAGGGGCGCTGTCAAACAGAACGGCAAGATCCAACCGTCCAAGTTGCAGCTGTTCTTGCAAGACACCGCTCATCGCTTCGACGACGTGCAGCCGTATTTGAGGGTATCGCGCCTGCATCAATGGGATCAGTTCTGGTATCAGCCCGCCTGCAACGGTCGTTGGCAGCCCAAGATGGATCTCTCCCGCAGGCTCCAGCGCCAGCGAGTCGTGAACCAGCGCGATCTGGCCGACATCGTGCACCACGTCGCGCGCCTTTTGCAGAACATACTGCCCCTCTTCCGTCAGGACCGCGCC
>JAYTDA010000128.1:0-4721 GCA_043736155.1 Paracoccaceae bacterium
ATGATCTGGTGCTTGCTTGCCTCAGCCATCGCGAGACATTTCGGAAAGCGTTTTGCCATTGACGATGTCCATGTTTGGAATAAGGTCTGAATTGCATACCAAAAAGGCTGGCCCATGTACGCCGCGCTCGACAAAGCAATCCTGAATCACGCTGAGGCAGCATTTGCATTTCTCGAGGCTTTGGTCCGCGCGCCCAGTACTGTCGGCCAAGAGCAAAGCGCAATGGAAGCGTTTGTTGTCGAGGCCCGGTCGCTGGGCCTGAACGTGACACGCTTGCCTTTTCAAAAAGACCTACCGGAGGATGCCCGCGCGGGCATTGCACCGCAGGCCCATCTCGTCAGTCCCGATCGCTTTCAGGTCCTAGCGGCAAGCACGCCAGGGGATGGGGATTTCAAACTTTTGCTGAACGGTCATATGGATGTCGTCCCGGCCGAGACGCCCGAACTTTGGGCCACCCCTCCCTTTGAGCCTGCGCGACGTGGCGGCAGGCTCTACGGGCGCGGCGCAGCGGATATGAAAAGCGGCTTTGCGGTTGGCATCCTGGCCCTGCGCGCCCTGCAGGATGTGGCACCGGGTTTGTTCGCCAAGGGGCGCCTGGGCTTTCTGGCCGTGGTGGAGGAGGAGTGTTCGGGCAATGGCACCCTGCGATCGATCACGGAGCACGGTATCACTGCGGCAGAGGTTGTGGTGCTGGAGCCTTCAGATTTGGGTTTGCTGGCAGGCGGCGTCGGGGTGCTGTGGTTGGAAATTCGCGTGCTCGCGCATTCGGGCCATGCCTCGGCTGCGGCAACCCATGCCAACGCCATCGATCTGGGGATGCGGCTGGTCGGTGGCCTGCGAGACTGGGCAGCCGGGGTAACACTGGCCGAGCCAGAACCCAGCATGGCCAGCAACCAAAGCCCCTACAACGTCAATCTGGGAAAGGTGCAGTCCGGCGACTGGACCTCTACCGCGCCGTCCAGCGCCCTGTTTGGCGTGCGTGTCGGCTTTCCCCGCGCCTGGACCCTGGAACAGGCCGAGGCGCGGGTGCGCGCGGCCATCACGGCATTTGTCTCCGCCGATGGCGGCTTTGCGGTGCCGCCCGTCGTGGCCCTGTCCGGCCTGCGCGCCAAAGGTTATCTGCAAGAGGCTGATACAGCCTTGATTCGTGACCTGAGCGCCGCACATGCGCAGGCGCATGGCGCGCCGCCTGCCGTCTATACCGTGGGCAGCACGACAGATGCCAGGTTCTATGTGAACGATTTAGGCGTGCCAGCAGTCTGTTACGGGGCGATAGGCCATGACCTGCATGGCATCGACGAATCCGTAGATCTGCAAAGCATCATCGACGCCGCCCGCACCCTCGCCCGGTTTTTGCTGCTGCGCTTTCAGGCCGCGCCATGAAAGACACTGGTCCCGGCCGGGTCTGGGGTGGCCCCATCGTCAGTCGCCATGTCGCGGATGACGTGGTTGACCGTCTGGTGACCGCAGTGGCCTTGGGTCTCTATGTGCCGGGTCAGCAACTGCCGACAGAACGCGACCTCGCCGCGATGCTGCATGTATCACGCAGTTCGGTGCGCGAGGCGCTGCAGCAGATGACCGCCTCGGGTTATCTTGAGGTGCGGCGCGGGCGAAATGGCGGCTATTTCGTTCAGGCGGAATGGGGTCCCAGTTCGGCCGAGCGGGTGCGCCGCCACCTGATCGCCAACTGGGCCGAGTTCGAACAGATCTTTGCCGCCCGCACCCTGATCGAGCCTCTGATTGCCCACACTGCCGCCCTGCGCCACCAACCGCAGGATGACAGCGCCATCACTGCCGCCTTGCAGGCCTATCTCGACGCACCCGACCATGACGCCTCGCGGCGGGCCGATGGCAGTCTGCATCTGGCGATTGCGACGGCAACACAGAACACGATCCTGGTCGGCATCTCGGTCGATCTGCGCACCAAGATCAGCCTGAACCTCGGAGCCGAGCCCTATACGGACGAGGTGCGCCGCATTGCCATCCGCCAGCATCAGGACCTGGTCGCTGCCGTGCTGGAGGGCCGGGCCGAAGCGGCTGCGGCGATTGCGGCTGTGCATTTCACGCTGTCGGAAAACCTTATCCGGGCCCTGGTGGACCGGGCCGAAGAGGGGGCGACATGATCGGCTTCGTCTTGCGACGTTTGGCACTGACCATCCCGACCTTGATCGTCATGAGCATCGTTGTGTTCCTGATCATCCGTCTGGTGCCGGGCGACCCTGTGCGCACCATGCTGGGCTTTCGCGCGACGGATGCGAATGTGGCCGAATTGCGCCAGCAGCTGGGGCTCGATCAAAGTCTGGTCACGCAATATCTGGTCTGGGCGGGCAAGCTTTTGCACGGCGATCTGGGCACGGACATCGTCAGCCATGCGCCGCTTTCGGAACTGCTGACACAGCGGTTGCCGGTGACGTTCGAGCTGACCGGGTTGTCGATGCTGCTTGCCGTGGTGGTAGGCGTGCCGTTGGGGGTGTGGGCGGCAGTGGGCGCGCCCTGGCTTCGGCGGTTGACCGAGGGCTTCGTGATCTTTGGCATCGCCATCCCGGATTTCTGGCTGGGCATCATGCTGGTTCTGGTCTTCACCGGGCTTTTGGCGCTGCTGCCGCCCTCGGGCTACACGCCGTTTCTGAAGGACCCTTTGGGCAACCTGCGCTATATGGCGCTGCCGGTGCTGACGCTGGCGGTGGGCGAGGCGGCCTATATCTTGCGGACCACGCGGGGCTCGGTGGTATCGGTTCTGGGGCGGCCCTTCGTGACGTTTCTGCGGGCCAAGGGGATCAGCCCGGCGCGCATCCTGTTCGGCCATGTGCTGCGCAATGCTGGGCCGTCCATCGTCACGGTGATCGGCATTCAAGTCGGCGTCCTGCTGGGCGGGGCGATCATCGTCGAGACGCTGTTCGCCTTGCCAGGTGTCGGGCGACTGGTGGTCACCGGGATCAACCAGCGCAACTATCCGACGGTGCAGGTCGGGGTGCTGGCAATTGCCACCATCTTCATCCTCGTGTCGCTGATCACCGACCTGGTCGTGGGCTGGCTGGACCCGCGTGTGGCGGATGGGGCGGGGACATGAGGCTGAACCGGATGACTTTGGTGGGCCTTGCTGTGCTGGCGGCTTTGGCGCTGATCGCGGCAGCGGCTCCGCTGATCGCCCCCTATGACCCCGAGGCGATGGATGTGATGGGGGTACTTGGCGCGCCCAGCCTGGCGCATCCGTTCGGGCTGGATGTGCTGGGCCGCGATGTGCTGAGCCGGGTGATTTACAGCCTGCGGGTCAGTCTGTTGGTGTCACTGTCAGCGGTGGCGGTGTCGATGTTGCTGGCAGTGCCGCTGGGGTTGCTGGCGGGGTATTTCGGGCGCTGGGTGGACACCGGTATCTCGCGGGCGCTGGACATGCTGCTGGTGTTGCCCGCTATGCTGCTGGCGATCACGCTGATTGCCATTCTGGGGCCGGGCAGCGCCGTCGCCGCGCTGGCCATCGCGATGATTTATCTGCCGATCCTGGCCCGAGTGATGCGCACCAGCACGCTGGTTGTTACCGGGAACGATTATGTCGCGGGGTCGCGGGCGCGGGGGGCCAGCCATTTGCGCGTGCTGATCGGCCATGTCGCGCCAAACGCCATGGGGCCGGTCGTGGTGCAGGCCTCGGTCCTGTCGGCTTTTGCGTTGCAGCTCGAGGCGGGGTTGAGCTTTCTGGGACTTGGGACCCAGCCGCCCACCCCTTCCCTGGGCGGCATGCTGGCGGATGGGCGGGATGTGCTGATCCAAGCGCCATGGGTCGAGATCTTTCCGGGGCTGGCCATAGTCATCGCCGTTCTGGCGTTTACGCTTGTCGGTGAAGGGTTGCGGCAGGTGTTCGACCCGCGCGGGGTGGCGGAATGAGTGTGTTGGCGCTGACCTCGCTGGGCGTGCAGTTTGGGCGTGACAGACCCGCCGTCGATGGCGTTTCGTTGCAGGTGGAGCGGGGCGAAATCTTTGGCATCGTTGGAGAAAGCGGCAGCGGCAAAAGCACGGTTGCCAATGCTGTCATGGGCCTTTTGCCGGCAAATGCCAGCGTCACGGGCGGCATTGCCGTCAACGGACGGCCAGTTCTGGGGCTGGATGAGGCGGCGTTGCGGCAGATGCGCGGGTCCGAGATGGCGATGATCTTTCAGGACGCCTCGGCCAGCCTTGACCCGACATGGTCTGTCGGTGACCAGATCGCCGAAACCATCCGAGCCCATACCAGAGCCACGGCAGCCGAGGCTAAGGCCCGCGCTTTGGCACTGATGGCCGAGGTGGGCATTCCCGACCCTGCTACCCGGTACCGCGACGTTCCGCACCGGTTTTCTGGGGGCATGCGGCAGCGCATCGTGATCGCTGCTGCCCTGGCCAACAACCCGCAACTGCTGATCGCGGATGAGCCGACGACGGCGCTGGATGTGACCTTGCAGGCGCAGGTGCTGGCGCTGATCGACAAGCTGCGCCGCGACCATGGCACCAGCGTTTTGCTGATCACCCATGATCTGGGCGTCGTAGCTCAGGTCTGCGACCGGGTGGGCGTGATGTATGGCGGCAAATTGCTGGAGGTCGCCACGACCGCCGACCTGTTCGCGCGCCCGTCGCATCCCTACACGCGTGCCCTTCTGGCGGCCAATCCGTCGGGCGTACCGCGTGGCACCCGGCTGCCCGTCATCCCGGCAGAGTGGAGCGTTGAAAGCCTGCGTGCGGCCGAGGCCAATCAT
>JAYTDA010000129.1:0-40861 GCA_043736155.1 Paracoccaceae bacterium
GATTACTGGGACTATATCGGCTGGAAAGATACCTTTGCCACCCCGGCATTGACCGACCGTCAGCACGCCTATGCCTTTGCCGCCGGTGCCCGCAGCGTCTATACCCCGCAAGTTATCGTCGGGGGTGGTGACGATGTGATCGGGTCAGACCCCGGTGGAATCAGCCGGTTGGTGGCAAAAAGCCAAAAACAGGTGCCGGACGTGGCTTTGTCACTGGTGCGCAGCGGCGGTGCCGTGGTGATCTCGGCAACCGGCACGGGCAAATCGTCCGGCATGCTGGAGGTGCAACTGATCCGCTACATCCCCGAAGCTGTGGTGGCGATCAAACGCGGCGAAAATGCCGGGCGTAGCATCACCTACCGGAACATCGTGACATCGGTGACAGTGGTTGACCGGTGGGACGGGCAGGGCAGCTACAGCCGCCGGGTTCCGGTACAGGGCGATGACCCGGTGGTGGTTCTGCTGCAACGGCCAAAGGCGGGGCCGATTGTGGCAGCGGCCCGGGTGCGCTGATCCCGGTTGCGCCAGCCCTGTCAGCCTTTCCAGCGCCGGTGAATCCAGAACCACTGATCCATGTGACGCCGCACCAGCGCCTCCAGACTGTCGTTCAGCGCCTGGGTCATTGCTTGCGGGGTGCCGTGCGGAATCGGTGCCTCGATCACGATGTCGAAATCCAGCCCGTTGGCCTGACGAATGCCATAGGTCGGCACCACCAAGGCGTCGTATTTCAGCGCCAGATCAGCGGCAGACAGCGCTGTCAGGGCGTCATGGCCGAAAAACCGCAGCTTTTCGCCATGCACCATGCGTTGGTCGATCAACAGCCCCAGCATGCCGCCAGAGCGCAAAAACCGCACCATGTCGCCCAGGCCGCGTTTGCCACGCGCAAACAGCGGTGTACCGATGCGCGACATTGCCCGGACATAGTGGCTGTTGAACCAGGGGTTGGTCATCGGATTGTACAGCGCACCGACCCGGTAACCGCGGGCGATCAGGGCGGCACGCGAGGCATCGTAATTGCCGAAATGCCCGGTTACCAGAATGACCGGCCGCCCGGCGGCATGGGCTGCATCGAGGGCGGCAAGCCCGGGGCCAGTCAGCGGTCTGGCCGTGACATGGGCGATGAAATCGGCCCCGGAATAGATCTCGATCAGGGTGCGGCCGACATTGTCGGGGACAGCGCGGACCAGACGGGTCACCTCGGCGGCCGGCAGGTCGGGCAGAACCAGCGCCAGATTGTCGCGGACACGGGTGCGGTACCCTGCCAGCGGTGCCACCGCCTGTGAAAACAGCCAACCGCACAGCGGGACCCGCCAGCCATAGGGCAACAGCAGCGCAGCGCCGATCAGGGCGCGAAACAGCAGACTGGTGACGGCATCGCCCCAGCTGCCCGCGTCACCCGGCGGAGCGGATCCGCTGTTCTGACCCGATCTGCCTGCCACCTTTGGCCCTCACACTGCGCCGGGAACCGGCAGCACCCGTTGCCGCGCGCCCCGGGTTTCCCGGTGCCAGACATAAAGTCCGGCCCCGACGATCACAAGCGCCCCCAGCATCGACCAGTGATCCGGCAACTGGCCAAAGAACAGCCAGCCCCAGACCATGGCACCGACCAGCCCCAGATAGCTGAACGGGGCCACCACCGTCGCCTCTGCCAGCGCGAAGGAGCGGATCAGGCACAGTTGCGCCAGAGCCCCCATCAGACCGATCACCAGAAACCCGGGGACATCCGACCAGTCCGGGGTTACCCAGACCATCGGCAGGCTGGCACTGGTGACGATGGTGCCGAACAGCGCGGTATAGCTTAGCGAGGTCCAGATGCTTTCGCGCGCCCCGACAGCGCGGGTAATCAGGGCATAGCCGGCAAAGCAGACGCCACATCCCAGTGGCAACAACGCCGCCAGCGAAAACACCGAAGACCCCGGCTTGATGATCAGCATCGCCCCGGCCAGTGCCGCCATGATCCCGAAGGCGCGGCGCACCCCGATCTTTTCGCCCAGAAACAGCACCGCCCCCAGGGTGATCAGCACCGGGTTCAGATCGGCGATTGCCGTGGCCTCTGCCAGACCGATGTAGTTCAGCGAGGCGAAAAAGAAGAACGAGGCACCAAACTGGAACGGCGACCGCCAGACCTGCAACCAGGGATGCTGCGCCTTCAGATGGCGAAAGCCAAGGCGCAGCAGCAACAGCGCCACAATGACGGTTTGCCCGGTATAGCGCGCCCACACCACCTGCAGCGTGGCATGGCGCGACACCAGCGACTTGGCCAGCGCATCCATCAGGGAAAAGATCACCACGGCCAGGATGATCAGCACGATACCCTGCGCCGCAGGGCTCAGCCGGTTGAAGCTGGTCACGGATGAACCGGCCGGGATGAGAAAGGGGGGGGAGGGCAAATCATGGCACGACACTAGGGTCAGTTGGCCGGAAGGTGAAGGGGTGCCACGCCCTAACGGCTGAGCGTCCGGTGCACCGCGTCTTTCCAACCGGCATAGCGAGCAGTCCGGGTGGCCTCGTCCATCTGCGGCGCGAACCGCCGCTCCAGCGCCCAGCTTTTGGCGAAACCGGCCTGATCGGGATAGATCCCGGTGTGCATCCCCGCCAGCCAGGCCGCCCCCAGCGCCGTGGTTTCGCGCACCACCGGCCGGTCGACCTGTGCCCCCAGAATATCGGCCAGAAACTGCATCGCCCAGTCGCTGGCCACCATGCCGCCATCGACCCGGAGGGTCGTTGTATCAGCGTCGCGCAACGTGGCGGACCCTGCGGGATGGCCGATGTCGGCTGCCATCGCCTCGATCAGATCGCGGGTCTGGAACCCGACGCTTTCCAGCGCGGCCCGGGCAAACTCGGCGGGGCCGGAATTGCGGGTCAGGCCAAAGATCGCGCCGCGCGCCTCCGGGTCCCACCAGGGGGCACCGAGGCCGGTAAAGGCCGGTACCAGATACAGCGTCTGGTGCGGGTCGGCCCGTTCGGCCAGCCCTTGGGTTTCCGCCGCCGCCCCGATGATGCCCAGGCCGTCGCGCAGCCATTGCACCACGGCGCCGGCGACGAAGATCGAGCCTTCCAGCGCATAGGTGGTTTTGCCACCCAACTGATAGGCGATGGTGGTCAGCATCCGGTTCCGGCTTGCCACCCTCTGGTCCCCGGTATTCATCAGGGCAAAACAGCCGGTGCCATAGGTCGATTTCATCATGCCGGGCGCAAAACAGGCTTGCCCCACCGTTGCTGCCTGCTGGTCGCCGGCAACCCCGGTGATCGCAATCGCGGCACCGAACAGCGCCGGATCGGTGCTGCCGAAATCGGCGGCGCAATCGCGCACCTGAGGCAGCATCTGCATCGGTATATTCATCAGGGCGCAGATATCGCCGTCCCACCGGCCCTTGCCGATGTCATACAGCATGGTGCGCGCCGCGTTGGTGGCATCGGTGGCATGGACAGCGCCGCCGGTCAGGTTCCAGATCAGATAGCTGTCTATGGTGCCAAACAGCAGCTTGCCCTGGGTGGCTTTCGCCCGCGCGCCGTCGACGTGATCGAGCAGCCACGCCAGTTTGGTGGCGGAGAAATAGGGGTCGAGCAGCAGCCCGGTCCGTTCGCGGATCGTGGCTTCATGGCCGGCGGCGCGCAGGGTGGCGCAGGTGTCGGCGGTGCGGCGGTCCTGCCAGACGATGGCATTGTGAATGGGCTGGCCGCTGTCGCGGTCCCATACAAGCGTGGTTTCGCGCTGGTTGGTGATGCCGATGGCGGCAATGTCGGCGGCGGTGATGCCGGCTTTGGCAATCACCGCCCGCACCACCGCCAGAACCGAGGCCCAGATATCGGCAGGATCATGTTCGACCCAGCCAGAGCGCGGGAAATGCTGCGGAAATTCCTGCTGCGCCGAAGCCACCGGCGACAACCTTGCGTCAAACAGGATCGCCCGGCTGGAGGTGGTCCCTTGGTCTATCGCAAGGATGTGGGGGGCTGGCAATGAGGTCATGGCGGGCTCGGATTGCGTGAAAGGGAGGCTCTGTTCGTTTCATTTTCTGTTCAAAAATATCCCCGCCGGAGGCACCCGGCCTGTCGGAAAGCGCCTCCGGCGGGAGTATTTTCACGAAAAACAAACTGTGAAGCAACGGGGCGGGGCCTTGCACGGCACCGCCCCGCTTCGGGATCAGTTATTCCATGACTTGATCAGTTCGTCATAGGAAATGGTCTCGCCCATCGGCTTTTCGTTTTCGACCTTGGCCACCGGGGCACCGGGGGCGTCCAGCCAGACCTGCGGGTCCTGCTCTTCGTTCATCAAGGGGCCAAGCGCGCCCTGAACCCCGCTCTTCTCCAGACGGATCAGCACCTTTTCCTGCTCGGCGCACAGGCTGTCCAACGCCTCTTGCGGGGTTTTTGCCCCCGACATGGCGTCGCCGATGTTCTGCCACCACAGCTGTGCCAGTTTCGGATAGTCCGGGATGTTGGTGCCGGTGGGCGACCACTGAACCCGGGCAGGCGAGCGATAGAACTCGATCAACCCACCCAGTTTTGGCGCACGTTCGGTAAAGGAGGCGTGCTGGATGGTGCTTTCGCGGATGAAGGTCAGGCCAACGTGGGCCTTTTTCACATCCACAGTCTTGGAGGTGACGAACTGGGCATAGAGCCATGCGGCCTGTGCCCGGTCCACCGGGGTCGAATTCATCAGCGTCCACGAACCCACGTCCTGATAGCCGATCTTCTGGCCATTTTGCCAATAGACCCCGTGCGGCGAGGGCGCCATGCGCCATTTCGGCGTCCCATCCTCGTTCATCACCGGGGTGCCGGGTGCAACCGACGCCGCGGTAAAGGCGGTGTACCAGAACATCTGCTGGGCAATTTCCCCCTGGGCCGGAACCGGCCCGGCTTCGCCAAAGGTCATGCCCATCGCGGCGGGTGGCGTGTACTTTTGCAGCCAGTCGATCGCCTTGGTCACCGCATAGACCGCCGCTGCGTCGTTGGTGGAGCCGCCACGGGCAACGCAAGAGCCGACGGGCTGCGACTTTTCGTTGACGCGGACGCCCCATTCGTCAACCGGCAGGCCGTTCGGCTCGCCCACATCCCCCATGCCAGCCATCGACATCCAGGCATCGGTGTAGCGCCAGCCGAGCGAGGGGTCTTTCTTGCCATAGTCCATGTTGCCAAACACCGATGTCGGCCCGCCCAAATAGGACATGTCGCGCCCGGTGAAGAACTCGGCGATATCCTCATAGGCCGACCAGTTCACCGGAACGCCCAGATCATAGCCGTATTTGGCTTTGAAATCGTCTTTGGTTTTCTGATCGTTGAACCAGTCGTAGCGGAACCAGTACAGGTTGGCGAACTGCTGGTCGGGCAGTTGGTACAACTCGCCATCCGGGGCCGTGGTAAACGAAGTGCCGATGAAATCGGCAAGGTCGAGGCCGGGGTTGGTGACGGAGGCGCCTTCGCCCGCCATCCAGTCGGTCAGGCTGCGGGCCTGCTGATAGCGCCAGTGGGTGCCGATCAGGTCGCTGTCGTTGACGTAGGCATCATAGATGTTTTCGCCGGTCTGCATCTGGGTTTGCAGCTTTTCAACCACATCGCCCTCGCCGATCAGATCGTGGGTGATATTGATGCCGGTGATGGCAGCAAACGCCGCTGCCAACACTTTGGATTCGTATTTGTGAATGTCGAGGGTTTCCGATGCCACCTTGATGTCCATGCCGGCAAAGGGTTTTGCGGCATCGATGAACCATTGCATCTCGGCTTCCTGATCGGCGCGGCTCAGCGTCGACAGGTCGCCTATTTCGGCGTCGAGAAACGCCGTCGCTGCAGCCATGTCGGCCCAGGATGGCGAAGACATCGCCATCAGGGCAGCCGCAATGGCCGTGGTTGTCGTATAGCGCAAGTTCATTCTTGGTCCTCCCAGTATTGATAGGTGAAGTAGACTGCAGACCCTGTTCTTGCACGGCAGGACCTGCATTTTTTGCCCTTTCTAGACCCAGCGGAACACCGCTGCGGCATAGATCAGGCAGACGATCAGCGCACCCCACAGGGGCTGGCCGAAGGCGGCAAGCCAGGCGAGGTTGATGAACCCCGATCCCAGCAAGGAAATGAACAACCGGTCGCCCCGGGTGGTCTCGATCCGCAACACCCCGACACGCGGGGTTTCCGGATAGCGGATCGCGAGATAGGTCATGGTGGCGAGCAGGGCAAAGATGATGGCAAAGAACAGCACCGTCGCCCAGGTCCAGGCCATCCAGCCACCGGGGATCAGCGGATCGGTCCAGAAGCTGGCATCCTGGGCCCCGGCTGGCAAGGACTGGGCGGGCAGGGCCAGCAGCAGGGCCGCGATAATCAGACGCCTCATCACACCCTCCCCAGGGCGAAGCCCTTGGCGATATAGTTGCGCACGAAATAGATCACCAGGGCGCCGGGCACGATGGTCAGCACCCCCGCCGCCGCCAGCACCCCCCAGTCGAGGCCGGAGGCGGAGACGGTGCGGGTCATGGTGGAGGCGATGCTTTTGGCATCGACCGAGGTCAGGGTCCGGCTCAGCAGCAGTTCGACCCATGAGAACATGAAGCAGAAAAACGCGGTGACGCCGATGCCGGAGGCGATCAGCGGGATGAAAATGCGGATGAAGAAGCGCGGAAAGGAATAGCCGTCGATATAGGCGGTTTCGTCGATTTCCTTGGGGACGCCACGCATGAACCCTTCCAATATCCACACCGCCAAAGGCACATTGAACAGGCAATGCGCCAGCGCCACCGCGATATGGGTGTCGAAGAGGCCAACGGATGAGTAAAGCTGGAAGAACGGCAGGGCGAACACGGCGGGCGGGGCCATCCGGTTGGTCAAGAGCCAGAAGAACAGGTGCTTGTCGCCCATGAAGCTGTAGCGTGAAAAGGCGTAAGCCGCGGGCAAGGCAAAGCTGATCGAAATCACCGTGTTCATCACCACATAGATCATCGAGTTGATATAACCGTTGTACCAGCTGGGATCGGTCAGGATCACCCGATAATTCTTGAAGGTCAGGTCGTTGGGCCACAGCGAAAAGGTGCCCAGAATCTCCTGATTGTCTTTCAGCGACATGTTGATCAGCCAATAGATCGGCAGCATCAGAAAGATCAGGTAGATCACCATCACGATCGGGCCATAGGGGGAACGTTTGTTCATTTCACCCGGTCCCTTTTGTCCAGATTGGTCATCACGGTGAAAAACACCCAGCAAATGGTTTGCACCACCATGAAATAGATCAGGCTGAAAGCGGCGGCGGGGCCAAGGTCGAACTGGCCGATGGCTTGTTTCACCAGATCAATCGACAGGAAGGTGGTCGAGTTGCCGGGGCCGCCGCCGGTGACAACGAAAGGCTCGGTATAGATCATGAAACTATCCATGAACCGCAGCAGAATGGCAATCAGCAGCACGCCTTGCATCTTCGGCAGTTCGATATAGCGAAACACGTTCCAGCGGCTGGCCTGGTCGATCTTGGCGGCCTGGTAATAGGCATCAGGGATCGATTGCAGCCCGGCAAATGCCAACAGTGCCACCAGTGAGGTCCAGTGCCAGACATCCATCAGGATGACGGTGAACCAGGCGTGAAAAGCGTTCTGGGTATAGTTGTAATCAATCCCCAGCGCCGCCAGCGTATGGCCCAACAGACCGATATCGACCCGGCCGAACACCTGCCAGATGGTGCCGACGACGTTCCACGGGATCAAGAGCGGCAGCGCCATCAGCACCAGACAGACCGAGGCCCAGACCCCGCGTTTCGGCATCGACAGCGCGACCAGAATCCCCAAAGGCACCTCGATGGCCAGAATGATTGCCGAAAACAGCAACTGGCGGCCAAAGGCGGCGCGGATCCGGTCACTGGCCAGCACCTCTTCGAACCAGCCGATGCCGTTCCAGAAAAACTCGTTGTTGCCAAAGGTGTCCTGCACCGAATAGTTGACCACCGTCATCAGCGGCACCACGGCGGAAAACGCCACCAGCAGCAAGACCGGCAGCACCATGTACCAGGCCCGGTTGTTCAGCGGTTTATCCATCAGATCGCCCCCCCGGACACGCGCCAGTCATCGGCATAGACATTGATGTGCGACGGCTCGAACACCAGCCGGTTGGCATCGGCGGGAATTGGGGTGCCCTCTTCCAGCACCACGTTGATTTCACGACCGAAAAAGTCGGTGCGCAGGATGCGGTGGCGGCCAACATCTTCCACCCGGCGCAGTTTGACCGGCAGGCCGGTGCCATCGGTAGACAGCCGCACAAATTCCGGGCGGATGCCGATCTCGACTTTGCCGTTCAGTCCGGCGTACCCGGTCCCCAGTGGCACCTGGACGCCTTCGACCGTGGCAGTGCTGCCCTCGACATGCGCCGCCAGCAGGTTCATCCCCGGCGATCCGATGAAATAGCCGACAAAGGTATGGGCCGGGCGTTCAAAGAGTTCGGCGGGCGTGCCCATCTGCACCACCGCCCCGTCATACATCACCACCACCTTGTCGGCAAAGGTCAGCGCCTCGGTCTGGTCATGCGTCACATAGATCATGGTGTGGCGGAACTGCTGGTGCAAAGCCTTGAGCTGGGTGCGCAGTTCCCATTTCATATGGGGGTCGATCACGGTCAGCGGCTCATCGAACAGGATGGCGTTGACATCTTCGCGCACCATGCCCCGGCCCAGGCTGATCTTTTGCTTGGCATCGGCGGTCAGGCCGCGCGCCTTGTAATCCAGCCGGTCGGTCATGCCGATCATCGCCGCAATCGCCTCGACCCGGGTTTTGACGTAAGCCGGGTCTGCGCCGCGGTTTTTCAGCGGAAACGCCAGGTTCTGGCGCACTGTCATCGTGTCGTAGACCACCGGGAACTGGAACACCTGGGCGATGTTGCGCGCTGCGGTGGGCGCGTTGGTGACATCGCGGTCACCAAACAGGATGCGGCCCTCGGACGGGGTCAGCAGACCGGAGATGATGTTGAGCAGCGTGGTCTTGCCGCAGCCGGATGGACCCAGCAAGGCGTAGGCGCCGCCATCATCCCAGATGTGATCCATCCGCCGCAAGGCATAATCAGACGGTGCCTTGGGGGTGGCACTGTAGCTGTGGGCCAAACCGGAAAGGGTGATCCGTGCCATTCATGCCGCCATTGCATAGGGGGCGGGGGCAACCAGATTGCCCTCCTCGCCAAAGATATAGACGTAAGCCGGGTCCAGCCACACCGGCAGCGTGGCCCCGGGTGTCAGCGCCCGCACCCCAATGGCCAGCGCCACCCAACGGGACCCGAAGTGATCCAGATGCACAAAGGTTTCGGACCCGGTGATTTCGGTGACGGTGACGCTGGGGGCAAATTCCATCGTCTCGGCGGCTGGCCGGTCCAGCGCCAGATGGTTGGGGCGGAAGCCTGCGACATAGCGCCCATCGGCCAGTGACCCCAGCCGCCCGACTGCCGCCACCGATTGCCCTTTGCCGAACATCAGCCGGGTGCCGGTTTTCGACACCGACAGGAAATTCATCGGCGGGTCGGAAAACACCCGTGCCGTGGTGGCATCGGCGGGTTGGCGGTAGACCATCGGGGTCGGGCCGAACTGCGTCACCCGGCCTTGCCACATCGCGGCGGTATGGCCCCCCAGCAGCAGCGCCTCCTCTGGCTCGGTGGTGGCATAGACAAAGATCGCGCCCGAGGCTTCGAAAATGCGCGGAATTTCGGCGCGCAACTCCTCGCGCAGCTTGTAATCCAGGTTGGCCAGCGGTTCATCCAGCAGCACCAGCCCCGCCTCTTTCACCAGCGCCCGCGCCAGCGCACAGCGCTGTTGCTGGCCACCCGACAGCTCCAGCGGCTTGCGGCCGAGCATCGGTGTCAGCTTCAGCATCGCTGCGGTCTTTTCCACCGCTGCACTGATTTCCGCAGTGGATTTTCCCATCAGGCGCAACGGCGAGGCGATGTTTTCAAACACCGTCATCGAGGGGTAATTGATGAATTGCTGATAGACCATCGCCACTTTGCGGTCCTGCACCCGCATGCCGGTGACATCGGCCCCATTCCAGCGGATCCGCCCGGTGGTGGGGGCATCAAGGCCCGCCATCAGCCGCATCAGCGTGGTTTTCCCCGCATTCGTCGGGCCCAGCAGCACATTCATCGTGCCTTTTTCCAGCGTCAGTGTCGTGGGCTGGATATGGACCCGCCCCTCGACATTCTTGCTGATCCCCTGCAACTCCAGCGCCATTACCCTGTCCTATTCCGCTGCTGCGTCTTGTGCCGCGGCCTTGCGCGTCTGCATCCAGTGATCCAGTGCCCGGACCTGATCGTTGCTGAGCCGCAGACCCAGCTTGGACCGCCGCCAGACCACATCCACCGCACTATGCGCAAATTCGCGCGCCATCAGCCACTCCACTTCACGTTGCGTCAGGGTCGCGCCGAAATCAATGCCAAGCTCGGCGGCGGTGCGGGCAGTGCCCAGCACCGCCTGCGCCTCGGTGCCATAGGCGCGCACCAGCCGTCTGGCCCAGAACGGCGACAGGAACGGGTAATCGCCCGCCAGTTTCGTGATGGTCGCCGCCACCGCACCCACCGGAAAATCGCCGCCGGGCAGGGCTGCGCCTGCGGTCCAGCGCCCGGCCATGCCGGGAAACTGCGGTGCCAGCTTTTCCATCGCGGCTTCGGCCAGCCGGCGATAGGTGGTGATCTTGCCGCCAAACACATTCAGCAGTGCCGCAGCGGTGGTATCGAGCGACAGCACATAATCGCGGGTCGCCGCTGTGGCGGTCTTGGCCCCATCGTCATACAGCGGCCGCACCCCGGAATAGGTCCAGACGATATCATCGCGGGTGACGGGTCTGGCAAAATACTGGCTGGCAAAGGTGCACAGGTACTCCTGTTCCTCGGGCGTGCATTTCGCGTCACCCGGCGCGCCGTGGTGATCCTGATCGGTGGTGCCGATCAGGGTGAAGTCGGTCTCATACGGGATGGCAAAGATGATGCGGCCATCGGCACCCTGAAAGAAATAGCATTTGTCATGGTCGAACAGCCGCCTGGTCACGATATGGCTGCCGCGCACCAGCCGCACTTTTTCAGGCGAATTGATCTGCAGCACGCCGCTGATGATCTCGCCAACCCATGGCCCGCCGGCATTGACCAGCACCCGCGCCGCCATGGTTTCGGTGGTGCCGTCCGGGAGCGCCAACGACACCTGCCAGTGATCGGCGTGCCGTTCCGCCGACACCACCCGGGTGCCGGTCATGATCTGTGCGCCACGGGTGGCAGCGTCACGGGCATTCAGCACCACCAGACGGCTGTCCTCGACCCAGCAGTCGGAATATTCAAAGGCGCGGGTAAAGCCGGGTTTCAGCGGTTTGCCGGCCGGATCGCGGCGCAGATCGATGGTCTGCGTGGCCGGCAGGATCTTGCGCCCGCCCAGATGGTCATAAATGAACAGCCCAAGGCGCAGCAGCCAGGCCGGCCGCATCCCCTTGTTGTGCGGCAGCACGAACCGCATCGGCCATGCAATGTGCGGCATCGCCGACAGCAGGGTTTCACGCTCGATCAGTGCCTCGCGCACCAGGCGGAATTCGTAATATTCCAGATAGCGCAAGCCGCCGTGAAACAGCTTGGTTGAGGCGGAGGAGGTGGCGGATGCCAGGTCGTTCATTTCTGCAAGGGCAACAGACAACCCACGCCCTGCTGCATCGCGGGCGATGCCGCAGCCGTTGATGCCGCCACCAATGATGAAAAGATCGACGGCACCCGTGCCATCTGCGTGCTGCGACACTCCGGATCCCCCCGTTTCGCGACTGGGGACAATCTGCGCAGTAGATGTTCGTTTCGTCAAGCTTTATGTTCGTTTTGGTTCGATGTTCGCGCAAGATCGCGTTAAATCGCTGCAAAAACAATGGTGAAGTGGAAACAACAGTGCCACCGCCCGGTGCAGCGACCCGCCATGATTCACGCGATGCCGTTGGACAGATCACCCCGCCAAGGGTCGTATTGCCCGAAAGATTCGGTGAACCCGGGCAATCCTGCAGATCGGTCCCGCATGTCCTGAACCGGTACACCCGCTGGAAAAGTCGCCCCACCGGGGGCATTCCGGCCGCAGGCAAGTGATCCCTGCCATCTCAACCCTTTGCCGGTCTGACCGGTGGTTCAAATCACGGGGACATCCACCGCCAGCGCCCCAGCAGGGCTGAGTGCCGACCTGATCCGCTGCGCCACCCGCCTGCGCGCAAGACAATGCCATCATTCATAAAGTTACCGGTCAGACCCAAAAACCTGATCCGCCAAAGGTCCGGACCGGCGCGGCAGGCTTTTCAACCGCGCGTCAATGGTCTAACCCTAGGGCAGAACCAGGGAAGACCGCATGAGAATTGCACTGTTGGCCGCGATGACGGCGCTGATGATCCTGCCCGCGTGCGGCAAGGTGCGCGACTCCCGGTTCAATCCGTTCAACTGGTCCCGCGCCGAGGTCACGACGCTGGAGCCAAAGGGCGGGTTCAGGGTGACAGCCGACAACCGGCAACTGGTCGATCAGGTGCTGACACTGGCGGTGGAACCGATGCCCGGCGGTGCCATTGTGCGGGCCACCGGGTTGCCTCCGACCCAGGGCTATTGGCAGGCGGATCTGGTGCCGGAAAATGACGGGGAACCGGTCGATGGCGTCATGACCCTGCGGTTCGTGGTCTATCCTCCGCCAGAGCCCACCCCCTCCTCCACCCAACCCAGTCGCGAGATCACCGTGGGCTTTTTCCTGACCGATCAGCAGCTCGCCCGGATTTCACGCCTTACCGTACAGGGCCAGCAAACCGCCCTGTCGGTGCGGCGCTGATAACCGTCTGCGCGGACCGGAATTTCCCATGAACATTTTCTGTTCATAAATATCCCACGGGGGGCGATGAGCGCCCGGAAAACCTGCCAGTGGCAGGTTTTCAGCGAACAGCGCCGTGCCCGTGGCACGGCTGGGGGGTGTGAAACCCCCCGCTTCTGTCAGGCCAGCCGGGTGCAGCATCGACAGTGGCCCGCGCCTCACTGCGCCAGCATCTGTTCGGCCCGCATCTGTTCGGCCCGCGCCGCCAAGGCTTCGGCCCGCGCCGCCAGTTCCGACAGGCTGCCGATTACCTCGTGGATCACGCCGTCGGGCACCACCGGTATTTCGACGCGCTGCGGCGTGGTACGCTGTGCCGCGACATCGGCCTGCAATGCCGCCAGCCGCGCCTCGGCCTTGCGCAACTGATCCTCCATCGCGGCGGTCTTGTCGGCCAGCAGCAGGCTCGACATCAGCAGCATGCGGGTTTCCGGCATCCGGCCGATCTGGCCCAACAGCCCCATCGCCTCGGCATCGACCATCTTGGCGGCGGCGCGCAGAAAATGTTCTTCGCCGTCCTGGCAGGCAACGGCAAAGGTGCGTTCACCGATGGTGATTGTAACTTCAGGCATGGGAGTGACCTTCCACCAGGGGGCGCAGTTCCGTGATCAGTTCATCCAGTTCAGCGGTTTCCGCCATCCGGTGGGTGCGCAGGGCCTCCAGTTCGGTCTTCATGCTCTTGTTGATCAGATCGGCATCAGTGCCCGGGTCCGGCATGTCCTGTTGCAGCGCCTCGCGCAGCACCCGGTTGTTTTCGCGCAGCGCAATCGCGCTTTTCTTCAGGCGCTGATATTCGACACCCAGGCTGTCGAGCTGTTCCATCAGGCTGTTGACCCGGTCCTGCAGGGCACCGACCATGCTGTCCTGCTTGTCCTTCAGCACCCGGACCCGTTCCGACAGTTGTGCATTCAGCAACCGTTCTGATTCGAGGTCTTCCAGCACGGCATCCGGCACCGCCGCTGCCATCGGCTGGTCCAGGCTGTCGGCGATCCGCGCCAGTGCAGCGGCGATCCGCTGTTGCAAAAGACCAATCTCACTCATCCACCATCCCCTTGTTGCGCCGTTGCCAGTGACTTGAGCTGTGCTCTACCCCTGCCAGCCGCGACTCATCGTGCGGCACAGGCGCCGTCCTGTAGCGGTTTGTGGCAGTCTGCCCCAGCTTTCCCCACCAAGGCAAGCCAGCCGCTTGATCTTCCCCCCCATGCTGCTATCACCCAAGCGACCCAAAGCCCAAAGGCCAGAACTTCAAAGGATACCCCGAATGGACATTCAAAGCCTGCGCAGCCAATTTCCCGAGCACTGGAACCAGGCCTGCGCCATCCGGGTGCTGGCGATGGATGCGGTGGCGGCGGCCAATTCCGGCCATACCGGCATGCCGATGGGGATGGCCGATGTGGCAACGGTGCTGTTTTCCAACCATCTGACGTTTGATGCCGCCAACCCCGAATGGCCCGACCGCGACCGGTTCATCCTGTCGGCGGGCCATGGCTCGATGCTGCTGTATGCGCTGATGTATCTGACCGGCAACCCCGACATCACGCTGGATCAGATCCGCAATTTCCGCCAGTGGGGGTCGCGCACCGCCGGTCACCCCGAACATGGCCATGCCCGCGGCATTGAAACCACCACGGGTCCGCTGGGTCAGGGCCTGGCCAATTCGGTCGGGTTCGCCATTGCCGAAGCGGTGCAGCGTGCCCGCTGGGGCGCCAAGGTGGTCAATCACCACACCTATGTCATTGCAGGCGACGGCTGTCTGATGGAGGGCGTCAGCCAGGAGGCGCTGGCGCTGGCCGGGCGGCTGGAACTGGCGCATCTGATCGTGCTGTGGGACAACAACGGCATCACCATCGATGGCAAAGTGTCAATCTCGGACCGCACCGACCAGCGCGCACGGTTTGCCGCATCGGGCTGGGCGACGTTCGAGTGTGACGGCCATGACCCTGCGGCGATTGATGCGGCGCTGACGGCGGCGAAAGCCGCTGGCAAACCGGCGCTGGTGGCCTGCAAGACCCATATCGCCCTGGGTTCTTCGGCGCAGGATACCAACAAGGGCCACGGGGCGCTGACCGACGCCAAGCTGATCGCCGATACCCGCGCCGTCTATGGCTGGGCACACGGTCCCTTTGTCATCCCCGCCGACATCAAGGCGGCTTGGGAAGCGGTGGGGTCGCGCGGTGCCGCCGCGCGGCTGGCCTGGCAGGCCCGGTTTGCCGCCCTGTCCCCGGCGAAACAGGCGGAATTCAACCGCCAACAGGCTGGCGATGCGCCGAAAAAGCTCGGCCCGGCGATCCGGGCACTGAAAGCCAAAATGTCGGCGGAACAGCCGAAAGTGGCGACGCGGCGGTCTTCGGAACTGGTGCTGGAAGCGGTCAACCCGATAATGCCGGAAACCATCGGCGGTTCCGCCGATCTGACCGGGTCGAACAACACCAAAACCGCCGATCTGGGGATTTTCCTGCCGGAACATCCGGCGGGGCGCTATATCTATTACGGTATCCGCGAACATGGCATGGCAGCGGCGATGAACGGGATGGCGCTGCATGGCGGGGTGCGGCCTTACGGTGGCACCTTCATGTGCTTTACCGATTATGCCCGCCCCGCGATGCGGCTGGCGGCGCTGATCGGGATACCGACGGTGTTCGTGATGACCCACGATTCGATTGGTCTGGGTGAGGACGGCCCGACCCACCAGCCGGTGGAGCATCTGGCGATCAGCCGCGCCACCCCCAACACCCATGTGTTCCGCCCCGCCGATACGGTGGAAACCGCCGAAGCGTGGGAACTGGCGCTGACCACCAAGACCACGCCGTCGGTGCTGGCGCTCAGCCGCCAGAATCTGCCGACGGTGCGGCTGGAGCATACCAGCAAGAACCTGACGGCGCAGGGCGGCTATGTGCTGGCCGAGGCCTCGTCCAGGCGGCAGGTGATCCTGATCGCCACCGGGTCAGAGGTGGAAGTGGCGCTGAAAGCCCGCGATATGTTGCAGGCCGAGGGGATCGGGACCCGGGTGGTGTCGATGCCCTGCATGGAACTTTTTGCCGCCCAGCCCGACGCCTACCGCCGCCGGGTGCTGCCGCCCGGCCCGGTGCGGGTCGCGGTGGAAGCCGGGGTCCGGCAGGGCTGGGACCGCTGGCTGCTGGGGCAGGGTGGGCGTGAAGCCAAACAGGCCTTTGTCGGCATGGTGGGCTTTGGCGCATCGGCCCCGGCAGAGCGGCTGTACAAGGAATTCGGCATCACTGCCGAAGCCACGGCTGCGGCGGCCAGGGCTTTGTTGTAACGGACACTGCCTCTTCACGGCGAACCCTGCCAAAGCCGAGGGCTCCCGCCCGTCATCGGTGCAAGGGCACCTTTTCCCGTTGGGCCCGGCACCGCGCGGCGCGCGGTGCCAAGTGCCCTGCATCTGCCGTCAGCGCCCAGGATCCGTCAGCGCCCGCGAGTCCTCAGCGAGTCACCGCAAACCGCCCCGGCCCTGCGGCGGCCAGCGCCAGAAGCCCCCCGGCTATCGCCCAGTTCTTGACAAAGATCGACATCTGCCAGCCATCGCCGGGGATGAAATGGAACAGGCTGGTCACGCCGCAATAGGCCGCCAGCGCCAGCGCCACCGGCCGCACCGCCACCCCCGCCAGCAAAGCCAATGCCCCCAAGGCATTGAACACCAGCGCCGGCCAGACCAGCCACCCCGGCAGCGCCAGTCCGGCCAGCATCGCCTCGACAATCCCGGGTTGCAGCAGCTTTTGCGCGGTGCCGGCGACAAACAGCCCCGCCAACAGCAGGCGCGCCGCCAGTTTCAGACCATCATCCATGCCAGTGCTCCCTGTCCCGTCACCCTAACCCCGATGGCAAAGCGAACAAGCCACAAGCCCGTGTTTCACAACGGCTTTCGCACTGCGCTGCAATCGCCTATCGTCGCAGCGCCACGACCCTGCCGCACCTGACGGAGCCTGCCCGACAATGACCAACCGCATTGCGCTGTCCCTTGCCCTTGTCGTGCTTGCAGCGATCGGGGCCGACTTTGTGCTGTTGCAGGGGGCAGCATCGCTGTTTCTGGCGCGAAAGCTGATTGTGCTGATCGACTGGGCGCTGTTCTGGCGCTAGGACCGGGGCGGGACATCCGCAGGTATTGAACGGCTGACCAACCTCACCTGCGCCAAGCCAGCGCCACAATCCAGACGGGTTTGCCCTTGCGCCGTTTTTCTGCGATAGGCCATGCAAGCCCGCAATCGGGACGAATATTCAGATTGCATTCTCAACGGCCCGGCAAGATCGGGCCTCTGCATGGGGACATATGATGACTGTCAAAGTGGCAATCAACGGTTTTGGCCGGATTGGGCGCAACATCCTGCGCGCCATCATCGAATCGGGGCGGACCGATATCGAAGTGGTGGCGATCAATGATCTGGGGCCGGTGGAAACCAATGCCCACCTGCTGCGCTACGACTCTGTGCATGGCCGGTTTCCGGCCACGGTGACGGTCAAGGCGTCGTCGATCGATGTCGGGCGCGGGGCCATTGAGGTTTCGGCGATCCGCAACCCGGCAGACCTGCCGTGGCAGCACATCGATATCGTGATGGAATGCACCGGCATCTTCACCGACAAGGACAAGGCCAGGATCCATCTGGAAAACGGCGCCAGCCGGGTGCTGGTGTCGGCACCGTCGACCGGGGCCGACAAGACCATCGTGATGGGGGTCAATGACCATACCCTGACCCGCGATGATCTGATCGTCTCCAACGGCTCTTGCACCACCAACTGTCTGGCCCCGGTGGCGATGGTGCTGGATGATGAATTTGGCATCGTGACCGGTTTCATGACCACGATCCATTCCTATACCGGCGATCAGCCGACGCTGGATACCATGCACAAGGATCTGTACCGCGCCCGTGCCGCGGCGCTGTCGATGATCCCGACCACCACCGGGGCTGCCAAGGCGCTGGGGCTGGTGTTGCCGTCGCTGGCGGGCAAGCTGGATGGCTCGTCGATCCGGGTGCCGACCCCGAACGTGTCCTGTGTCGATCTGAAAGTGGTCCTGGGCAAAACCGTCACGGTGGCCGAGGTCAACGCGGCGATAGAGCGAGCCGCCAATGGCAAGCTGAAAGGCATTCTGGGCTATGAGACCGAGCCGCTGGTGTCATCCGACTATAACCACAACAGCCATTCCTCGACCTTTGCCGCCGATCAGACCAAGGTTCTGCCCGGCAACTTCGTGCGGATCCTGACCTGGTACGACAATGAATGGGGTTTCTCCAATCGCATGGCTGATACCGCTGTGGCGATGGGAAAGCTGATCTGAAGCGCTTTGGTTCTGATTTTATCGGGCACTCCTGCGAGTCTCCGCCCGATTTCGCTCCAGGCCATGCGATTCATGCATGGCGATGCGGCGCAGTCGGACGTTGTTAGCGCCACCATCCATGCCATATTCAACAGGCGCGGGATCTGCCCGCGCTTTGTTGAAAGGAGCATCAGATGCTCAAATTGTTCGACGTTGCCCGCAAGGCCGTTGCCTATCGCAAGACCCGCGCTGAACTGGAAGCGCTGTCTGTTGCAACCCTGCGCGATCTGAACATCGATCCCGGCGCAATCAGACGGATCGCCCGTGACGCTGTTTACGGCCAGCCCAAGCCACACAATGCCTATGCCCCCCGCGCACAGATGCCGCGGTTTCTGGTCAACCCCGCCCGCGCCTGACGGCGCAGGCCGGATTTCCGGCCACAGGGCACAGATTTCGGGCGGCACATCGCAGGATGTGCCGCCCTTTTGTCACTGCAGCACAGCCGCTGTCCTTGGCTGGAGCCTGTCCGACGTTGATGTCAACGCCAGACAGATTAGGGAGCCCTTGTTGTGCGCCTGTCTTGCGCCAAAACCGGATGTCACCCCGGATCAGGTCCGGGGCAAGTCCGGAAAGCCATGCCAGCCCGCGTCGCGACCCGCTTCAACCCACCGCTCAAAGCCCGCTACCCCGCACTCAGTGCCGCAGGAAAACCCGCCAAACCCGCCATCATGCGCCGCCTCGCCACAATCGCAAACGCCCTGCTCGGAGACCGAAGAAAATGACAGGAAATCAGCGATTGGCCATGGCGGATACTCCAAGCATCATCGTTCAGTCGAGGCCATAGATCTCTGCGAACGGGTCCCACGATGCATATCTGCGCCAACCGGCCTTGGCGGCGTCTTGCATGCGACTTCCGGTACCGATGTTTGCGCTGTGGTTTCAACAGGCGCATGGTGCCCGGTGAGGGAGTCGAACCCCCGACCCTCGCTTTACAAAAGCGCAGCTCTGGCCTCTGAGCTAACCGGGCAAACACGCCCCGCCGATGTAGCAACAGCACCGTGCCAGTGCAAGATGCCACAACGGGAGTTGCGGCGGTCTGGACGCTGGAAGCGACCATCCCGTTCAATTACAGCCCCGAAACGGTCGCCCCACCCATTGTACGCGCCGTGACACTGGCGGGATTGATCGAGTAACCTGTGGCAGAATGGATCAACCATTGATCCTCTCATGGTTGGGCAAGGTGCCAGGCCCACGGCGGTCCGCCCTGCGCCGGTTTTTGCCGATAGCAGGGCCGAAGCCGCGCCAAACACCGGATAAGATGCAACAGCACCGCCCGATGGAACCGGGGCACGGCCTGCCGGGTTGGGCAATCTGACCTAAGGCGGCAGCCAAAACAGTCATTGCCTGACAATGGTTGAATTATCCGAATGTTGCGCAATAGCTGGCCGGTTCGCCGGTTCGCCGGTCACGTGCAGGTGGTACGAGGGTAAAATGATGGATAGCGACAGCCTTCTGGCATTTCTGCAGGAAGATCCGGGTGCGGATATCAACGGGGTCGACGCCGACACCCCGCTGGTCAGCAGCCAGTTGGTCGACAGCTTTGCGCTGGTGACCCTGATGATGTTTCTGGAAAAGCAAACCGGCATTCGCATCGCCCCCACCGATGTCAATCTGGATTACATGGATGCGATTGCCCGGATGCTGGCCTATGTGGAACGGGTCGCTTTGCGAGCCGCAGCCAGCATCTGGCGGCCGCAGAACGGTTCGGAACGCCGCTGTATCTTCATGATCTGGATATCCTGACCCGGCGTCTGGCGCTGCTGTCGGGCCTGTTTGGCAGCCGGTTCGGCATCAGCTACGCCATCAAGGCCAATCCGAACCGGGCGCTGCTGGCGGCGATCAAGCCCTGGCTCGCCAGCTTTGACGCCTCATCGATTGCCGAGGTGGAACGGGCGATCGATGTGGGGATGGACCTGGGCCGGATCAGCTTTTCCGGGCCGGCCAAGCGCGACGTGGAACTGCAGCGGACCCTGTCAGCCGGGGTCGGTGAACTGGTGCTGGAAAACCTGGGCGAGACCACGCGGCTCAGCGCCTTTGCGGTTGCCGCGGGCAAGGTGCAAAAGGTGCTGGTGCGGATCAACCCGCGCCGGGTGCCGCGCGGCTTTGGTGCCTCGATGGCCGCCACCCCCAGCCAGTTCGGCATTGATGAAGAAGACATCGCCACAGCGCTGCCGCTGATCCGCGATGTGCCGGGGCTGCATCTGGCGGGGCTGCATCTGGCGGGGTTTCAGATCTATTCCGGCACCAATTGCCGCGATGCGGCGGTGATTGCCGAAAACTTCGGGATTTTCGCCGGAATCTTCCGTCAGGCCGAGGCGATCACCGGCATCAAGCCCGAGGCGCTGGTGTTCGGTTCCGGCTTTGGTGTGCCCTATCTGCCGGGAGAGGTGCCGCTGGACCATGCGGCGCTGCCGGCGCTGATCCATCCGGTCATCGACGCCCTGCACGCCGAACCCGCCTTTGCCAAGGCGCGCTGCACGCTGGACCTGGGGCGATGGCTGGTCGGCCCTGCGGGGGTGGCTGTTGACCGGGGTGATCAGCGCTGCGGTTCAGTTCCTGACCGAACTGACGGCAATCGAGGGACCACCGGTCGGGGTGCAGGCCGGGTTGGCCTTTGCCGGGATTTCCACCGAAGACCTGCACCGCGATCTGCGCGGCTTGCGCCTTCAGGCAACGGAACCGATGATGGCCCCACTGGGGCCCTCATCAGACGGTTCCGAAACAGCAGGGGATGGAATGCGGAGCCGTTCCCCCCCTAAAACCCCACCTGATCCCCACCTTTCAGCGCCAATATCGCGCGCGCCTCCTCCGGGGTCGCCACTTCACAGCCCAGATCCTCGATGATCCGGCGGACCTTGACGACCTGTTCGGCGTTGCTGGCCGCCAGCTTGCCGCGTGAGATGTACAGGCTGTCTTCCAACCCGACCCGCACATTGCCGCCCATCTGCGCCGCCGTCGCCGCCAGCCCCATCTGTGCGCCACCGGCCCCCAGCACCGACCAGCGGTACTGATCGCCAAACAACCGGTCAGCGGTGCGTTTCATAAAGATCAGGTTGTCGACATCGGCACCGATCCCCCCCAGAATCCCCAGCACGAACTGCAGGAACACCGGAGCCTGAAACAGCCCGGTATCCATGCAGAACCGCAGGTTATAGAGATGGCCGACATCGTAAATCTCGTGTTCGAACTTGATGCCTTTGGGTGACAGGGCATTTGCAACGGTCGCTATATCACGGAATGTGTTGCGGAAAATGTAGGCGTCGGAATTTTCCACATAGGCCTGTTCCCAGTCAAACTTCCAATCGGAGTAGCGCTTGGCCAGCGGGTGAAAGGCGAAATTCATCGATCCCATGTTCAGCGAACACATCTCTGGCGAAAAGCGGCTGGCCGGGGCGATGCGGTCCTCGATCGAGGTCAGCAGGCTGCCACCGGTCGAGATGTTGACCACGGCGTTGGTCGCCTGTTTGATCCGGGGCAGAAACGCCGCGAAATACGCGGGGTCAATCGACACGCCGCCATCCTCCGGGCGTCGCGCATGCAGATGCAGGATGGCGGCACCGGCCTCTGCCGCCGCAATCGCCTGCTCGGTGATGTCATCCGCCGTGTAGGGCAGGGCGTCCGACATCGTCGGCGTATGGATCGCCCCGGTAATGGCGCAGGTGATGATGCGTTTGCGTGACAGGTCTGCCATGGTTATTCCTTTTCGGTCGGGGCCTTTTCGGTCGGTGCCTTTTCAGTCGGGGCCTTTTCAGTCGGGGCCTTTTCAGTCGGTGCCCCCCAGGAGATCCGGTATCCCACCGGGAATAATGACAGGTTCCAGCGCGCCGCCACATAGCCCCAGATGCCTTGGGGGCCGCCAGCATCACCACGATGGCCAGTGCCCCCAGCAGCAGGTAGACCATGGCCAGACAGCCCACGCCAATCGCCAGCGCCGCCTAGTAGATCGAGGCCTCGCGCACCGCCTTGCCGCCCAGTTGCTTTGTCACTTGGGCTGGCAGCGAAATCCCCGAGCCGCCGCCCAGCACCGCCAGTTGGGCTGCACAGAGGCGAAACACCTCTGCCACCACCCAGGTGCCAATGGCGAAATAGGCGGACTTGCAGCCGGAACACCAACGCCGCCACCAGTGGCGCCACCAGTCCTGCCAGCGGGATCGCCAGCAACGGATGCACCTCGGCAAACAGCGCTGCGGTGAACAAGGCATAGCCGCCAAGGCCGACATAGGCCTGCTGGCCCACCGACACCAGCCCGGTATGGCCCGCCAACAGGTTCCACAGCGACGCCAGCGCCAGATAGACGGAAAACTCGCCGATCAGGTGCAGGGTGGCACTGCTGCCCCACCAGGGCGCCGCGGCCAGTGCCAGCACCAATAGCAAAGCCAACGCCCCGGCGGTGCGGCTGAGCGGGGTGGAACGGGTTATGACAGGGCTCATCGGTCAATCCGTGGAAACCGGCCCCTGGGCCGCACCGCCAGCACCAGCAGAACCGCGACATGGCCCGCCAATACCTGCCAGCCGGGGTTGACCTCTGCCCCCAGCCCCTGTGCCACCCCCAGAATGACACCACCGGCAAGGGTGCCCCACAGATTGCCAAGGCCGCCGATAATCACCGCCGCAAAACCGAAAATCAGCCGCCCTGGTCCGATGAACGGGTCAAAGTTGGAACGGATCGCCAGAAACACCCCGGCAATCGCCACACGCCAAGACTCAGGGCCATGGCCCAGCCATAGACCTTTGCCCGGTCCAACCCCATCAAACCCGCCACTTCGGGGTCATCCGAAGTGGCGCGAAAGGCGCGGCCCAGCGCGGTGCGGTAAAACAGGACCTGCAACCCGGCAATCACCGCCACCGCTACCCCAAACATCAACAGCGGCAGGTAACCCACGGAAATCCCTGCCACTGTAAACGATGCGGTTTCCAGCCAACCGGCATCCAGCTTGCGGCTGTCGGCGGTGAAACCGACCAACAGGCTGTTTTGCAGAATCACCGACAGGCCAAAGCTGGCCAGCAGCGGCGCCAGGATATCCTTGCCCAAAGTCCGGTTCAGGATCAGCCGTTGCAAGGCGTAGCCAAATGCCATCATCAGCGGCACCACCAGAACCAGCGCCAGCAACGGATGCAGCCCCGTCGCCTGCACCACCACCAGCGCCACATAGGCCGCCAGTACGATCAGATCGCCATGCGCAATGTTGACCAGCCGCATCACGCCAAAGATCAGGCACAACCCGGCGGCAAACAGCGCATAAAGCCCGCCGACCAGAACCCCCTGCACCACGGTATTCAGCAGATCCATCGGTCAGGTTCCAAAATAAGCGGCAGTGATCTGGTCGCGGTGACAGGCTGTCGGATTGCCCGCCAGGGTTACCCGCCCCTCGGCCAGACAGATGAACTGCGCCGCTGCGCCAAGCGCCCGGGTCACATCCTGTTCGACCAGAATGGCGCTCATCCCGCCAGCGGTGATGCGCGGCAGTTGGGCATAGATATCCCTGATCACAATCGGGGCCAGACCCAGGCTCAGCTCATCGAGCAGGATCAGGTCGGGGTTCGAGATCAGCGCCCGGCCGATTGCCACCATCTCTTGCTGGCCGCTGGCATGCACATCGCGCACCGTGGTCCGCAGGCTTTGGCATTCGTGTTCAGTCAAGCCGCCGGCGATTTCATCGAGCAGCAACTCCGGGTCGGTGGCCAAGGCCCGCGCCAGTTCCAGCCGTTTGCGCTTCAGCAATGTCAGCGAGCCTGCCAGCGCATTGGCGCGGTGGTGCAGCCCGGTCTGCTCCAGCACCGCCGCCGGCCTTGTTTCCGGCGCTGCGCTGGCAAGGCGGCCAAAGGTGGCACCGACCAGCACGTTTTCATAGACCGACATGCCGCCAACCGGGTGCGGTATCTGGAACGACCGCGATATGCCCATGCGGCAGCGCTCTGCCACCCCGGCGCGCGTGATGTCGCGGCCCTTGAACCGGACGCTGCCGCTGTCGGGCCGCACCGTGCCTGCCACCAGATTGAACAGGGTGGTTTTCCCGGCCCCATTGGGGCCGAGAATACCCAGAATCTCGCCCTGACCCACCTCCAGCGACAGGTCATCGGTGACGCAGAGCGCACCGGAGCGTTTTTGCAGATTGTGCAGCCATAACAGGGTTATCGGGGTGCCGCCGGGGTGCGGACACCCCGGCGCTGTGCCTTAGCCGAGCAGCTTCAACTCGCCGGTCAGCGGCAGGTCCGGGTTCTGGTCATGGTTCACGATCACCAGTTCCAGCTTGCCATCCTTGCGCTGCCATTGCCCGCCCGCCACCTTGGTCTTGGTGACGTTTTTCATTGGTCCAGCGGTCCAGTTGATCGGCCCGACGATGGTTTGCAGATCGGTCGCGGCAATCGCCGCCATGATCGCCGCCTTGTCCTCCAGATCGGCGGTGCGTTTCACCACATCCAGCGCCACTTCAAAGATCGCATGGGCAAAGCCCAGCGTCGCTGTCCAGGGCTTGCCCGACGCCGCCACATAGCTGTCGCCCAGTTCGCGGGCAGACTGGCCGGTCAGCGAGGACGAGAACGGATGGTCCGGCGTCCACCACACCTCGGTGGGCAGCCCGTCAGCCCGGTCGCCAAGCGCATCGACCGACGAGGGGAACAGCAGCGCCTTGCCGATGGTGACCACCTTGGGCTTAAAGCCCTGTTGCGCCGCCTGGGCCCAAAAGGTGGCGAAATCCGGCGGGATCATCACTCCGGTCACAATCTCGCAGCCGGCAGCCTTGAAGGCGGCAATCTGGCTGGTGAAATCGTTGTTCAACGGCTGATAACGACCGGGATCGATCCGTTCAAAGCCCTGCGCCGCCAGCGGCCCCGGCAGACCGAGCGCCGGGTCGCCCCAGGCATTGCCATCGGCATCATTGGGAAACAACCCGCCGACCTTCTTCGCCGCACCCGACTGGTTCCAGACCGCGGTGAAGTTGGCGATGATGTCTTCCAGCCCCCAGAAGAAGTGATAGGTATCGTTGAACCCCACTTCCGGATTGCCGCCGCGGCCAAAGAACCAGGGCTGCCGCGGGCAATTGGAGAAATGCACGGTATTTCATTCAGTTCCGCCTGATCGCACACCGGGTTGGTGGTATCGGGCGTGTCCTTGGTGAGGATCAGGTTCACGCCATCATTCAGGATCAGCGCCGATGCCACTTCGGCGGCGCGGTTCGGGTTCGACTGGCGGTCCTTGGCGATCAGTTCGATCCGGACCGGGGCACCGTTGTTGGCCAGCCCGTTGATCGCCTCCTGAATGCCGGCAATGATCCAGTCCTGCGCCTCGCCAAACCGGGCCAGCGGGCCGGTCAAGGGCGATACCAGGCCGATCTTGAACACCTTGTTCTGTGCCGAGGCACGGTTGGTACGCAGAATGGCGGGGGCCGCCAGCAACAGGCTGCCGCTTTTGATAAAGCGCCGCCGCGAGACTATCGAACCGGTTGTGATGTTTTCCTCGCTTGGAAACTTAAATTTGTGGTGGAGAAACGGTCTTGCTGCCGTTTGGGTATCGATAGGGCCAGTCTGAAGATGCGCCGTGCTTTGGCAATCTGTTTGTAGCGGGTTTTGGTTTTGCAGTTGAACCTGCCGGTACAGCACCAGCAAAAGGTCAGCCAGGAAGCCGATTTCCCCGGTGGCATGCCGGTGCAGCCGCCGCGCCAGATCGGGGGTGACATTGGCCAGCCGCATCGCCGCCGCCGCTGCCTGCGGGATCGGGCGGGCGGCGTCGCGGTTCAGCAGGTCGTTGATCTGGTCAAGGCGCATTCACTCCTCCACCAGCTTGTTGATCGCCGTCAGAAGCGACAGCACCCTGGCGCGCAGCGTAGCCTGCTGCTCCGGCGACCAGCGCCGAAAGCCTTCGCCGGTCTTGAACCCCAGCTTGCCCGTCGCATTCAACCGCTCCAACAGCGGGCTTGGCCCCGGATCGCGGTTCAGATGCCCCAGCACTTGGGCGTGAATATCCAGGGTCAGGTCAAGCCCGACCAGATCGGCATTTTCCAGCGGACCCAGCACCGCCAACCGGCGGCCAAAGCTCGATTTCACCACACATCATTCTTGCCCGATGCCACCACCAGAATATCCACCCGGCCAAAGCGCGCCATAGCGGCGGCGACGATGGCGGCGGCGACGATGGCGGCGCAGTTCGCCCCGGACCAGGGGCGCAGGTTGACCTGTTCCACCTCTGCCCCCAATGCCACGCAGTCGCCCGCCACCGCCGCCAGTTCCGCTGTTTTGCCCGCACTCAGCACCAGCTTGCAACCCGCCCCGGCCAGCACCTGCGCCGCCAATGCCCCAAAGGCCCCAAAGGCCCCAAAGGCTCCGGTGATGACGGCGACTTTTCCAGCGACGTCAAACAGTTGCGCCGGGTTTTTCAACCAATCTGTCATCGCGTTACCGTGCCACTTTCGGCGGACAGGGGATCACCACCAGCATCTTGCAGACATGATTGGACCGGTTGATGATTTCGCGCATTTCACCCGGGGCAATGGTACAACTGTCCATCGGCCCCAGCACCGCTTCAGCCCCGCCGATGATCACCGTCATCGCCGCTTCCAGCACGACATAAACCTTTTCAAACGGCGTCTGGTCCGGCCCGGCGCCGCCACCGGGCAGGAATTGCGAATAGCCGAGCCACTGGTTGACCGGGCCACCGGGTTCAAACCCCTGCAACCGCAGACCCACCACACCGCGATGGTTTGGCGCCTGGTAGCTCACAACCTCGGAAAACCGCTTGACCAGCATCACCTCTCCCTGACTTCGCTCGTTGATTTTCTGTTCATAAATATCCCACAGGGGGTGCGACGATCGATGCGCCATCGGTCCGAGTACCGATCGTCGCGGGGGGGTGTGAAACCCCCCGGCTTCTGTTTGACCCGCAGCACATTCTACCTCAAAACGCCCCGCCCTTTTCGATCCGGTAGGCTTGTGACGGATCGGCGATGGCGACCAGGCGGATGATGCAGTCATCGTCGCGGTCCCGGTTCCACGGGAAAAACGCGAAAGTGCAGCGCTTGCCGGTGACGGAATCCAGATCGCCGCCGACGTTTTCAATCCCCAGAATCCCCGCTTTGAACAGGATCTGATACACCGGTTCCCAGTCGGGGAAGTGCTTGGCCCAGTCGTGGTTGTCGTTCAACACGTGGCCGCCGGACCAGTCGAAATATTCCTGTTCCAGATGCGGCAATAGCGGAGCGTTGCGTTGTGGCCCGATGGCGGTGGCCAGCGGGTGGTCGTTGGCCTGGGTGTCATGGCCCACCACCTTGACCTGCTTGTCCACCATCCACTGCCCGGCCGATGGCACAAAGCCGGGGCAATAGGCGAAATATTCGCCATCTTCATACTGTTTGCGCCAGCCGGTGTTCAGGATCAGCACGTCGTGCCGCCGGATCACATGGCCACAGGCCTGCTCCGGATCATCGCCGGTGATCGATTCCCACTTTTTCTTCGGCAGGCTGACGACAATGCCCGATCCAAGGAAATGCGGCAGCGGCACCGCGTCGATAAAGGGGGTGCCCTGCACCACGTGGGCGGGGGCATTGATATGGGTGGTGCAATGCATCGAGGTGGTGATGCGCTGGCTCAGCACGCCGGATTTCGCCATGTAATGGATGCGTTCGATCTTCACATCCTGAAAGTACGGTCAGTTCGGCGACTGAAAGCCCCAGCGGTGCGACAGGTTGGTGAACTGCAACCCCATCGCATTGTCGATGTTGGACTGAAACTCGATGCCGCGCAGCTTGATCGTCATCCGTCCCGCCCCATCGCGCCGCTGAGCCCGTTTGAGCCTCTGTATTGCATCACGTTACGGCTGTATCGTATCGTGGTCCCCAAATCTGTGGGACAGCGGGTGTAGATCATGCCTGTCCTGATGGCGCAGGGGTCCTGACAGGCTGCTGAAGAAGTCCGGCGGGCAGAGCGGTTTTCCTTTCGGGTTGGTCTGAGGCGGTTTTGCTCTGCCCTGGCGTGTTTGCCGGTTGGGCATCGGCCCTTTTCAGAGCGCCAGCAGTCGGGGCAATCTGGCGAGATTGTGGGCGGCCATTGTCAGGGTGAAGCGGGCGCGGACGCGTTCGATGCCGCGCAGCACCGTCTGGGCAGCACTGTCTGGGATGCACCGTCTGGGCAGCACCGTCTGGGCAGCACCGTCTGGGCCGTGCCGCCGATGGTCTTGGCCCAACCGAAGGGTTCCTCGATCTTTTTGCGGCGTTTCTGCGACAGGGCTGACCGGCGTGGCGGCTGGTTCGGGCGTCGATGGCGGCATGGCGGACCTTGCGGGCACCATGCGGGGTGCCGCAGGCCTGTCGCACAGGAGCGGCATCGCGCCACCGGTTCGAGCGATGCCGCGAATGGGCGACGAAGTCGGCGCTGGTGAAACCGTCGATTCAGTCACTCCCCGCACAGACCAGCGGTGGCAAGGCTTGCAATTCTGAACGGCAGATCGGACCTGTTTGGGTCGCCGGTGTTTGCCTCAAGGCTCATCCTGGTCGCAAGCAATATGCCCGGCTCTTGCGGCACCGCGGTCCCCGCGACGGTGCGGAGCACCGGTCCGATGCCGCAGGCCGGTTGGTTGCTACAGATAGCTTTTCGGCCCTTCCGGCTTGTTGCCCAGAATGGTTTCGATCTCTGCCATCACCTCGGGTGTCAGCTTGGCGCGACTGTCCAGCGCCGCCAGATTGTCGGTCAGTTGCCCGATATGCGACGCCCCGAGGATCACCGTCGAGACCCGGCGGTTGGCCAGACACCAGAGCAGCGCCATGTGATGGATCGGCATTCCGGCCTTGTCGGCCAGCACCGCCAGTTGCGCCACCTGTGCCAGCTTGGCTTTGCCGGCATCGGTGGCCCATTCCGCCTTCAGCCACTCATATCCGGGCAGGTTCATCCGGCTGTCGGCGGGGATGCCCTTGTTGTATTTGCCGGTCAGAACGCCCGATGCCAGCGGCGACCAGATCGTGGTGCCAAGGCCATAGCTGTCATAGACCGGCAGATAGTCGCTTTCGACCTTGTGGCGTTCGAACATGTTGTATTGCGGCTGTTCCATCGTCGGCGGCGTCAGCCCCCATTGCCGTGCGGCCAGATGCGCCTCGGTGATCTGTTGCGCCGTCCATTCCGAGGTGCCCCAATAGATCACCTTGCCCTGCACCACCAGATTATGCATGGCGCGCACGGTTTCCTCGACCGGGGTTTCCAGATCGGGGCGGTGGCAAAAGTAAAGGTCGAGGTAATCGACCTGCAACCGCTTCAACGCCTGATGGCAGCCATCGGTGACATGTTTGGCCGACAGCCCGCGCTGGGTCGGCTTTGGCCCGCCCCAGAATACCTTGGACGATACGGCATAAGTGTCGCGCCCCCAGCCCAGCTTTTTCAGCGCCTCCCCCATCAGGGTTTCGGATGCCCCGGCCTCGTAGCCTTCGGCATTGTCGAAAAAGTTGATCCCGGCATCATAGGCGCGGGTCATCAGCGCCCCGGCAGAGCCGCCATCAACCTGTTTGGCAAAGGTGACCCAGGAGCCAAGCGACAGTTCACTGACCTGCAGGCCGGATTTTCCAAGGCGACGGTAAAGCATGGTATGTCCTTTCAAAAGGCATCGGCCCGGATTTCGGGCGACATCGGCGGTGGTTCAACGGGGGCAGGCTGGTCCGGGGGGTCAGCGTACGGCTGGCCAGGCTATTCCGGCATCATCAAACAGATGAGCACGCGCGCCGTCGATGCGCAAGCCCAGGGCGGTGCCCGGGGCAATCTGCCGCCCGCCCTCGGCCTCCACGATCATCTGGCCCGAGGCGGTATCCGCATAGACAAAAGTGGTGTTGCCCAGGTGTTCAACCACCGAGGCTGTGCCTTGCAGGGTCGCCCCGGCATCGGACGGGTCGCACAGTTGCACATGTTCGGGGCGGATGCCGATCTCTACCTTGCCTCCGCCGGCAAAGGCAGCGGCGGCGCGGCGGGGCAGGGTGACCGGGCGGTTGCCTGCCAGTGTCACGGTCAGGACAGCGCCACCGGCATCGGCGGTGCCTTGCAGAAAGTTCATCGCAGGCGAGCCGATGAAACCTGCGACAAAGCGGTTGGCGGGGGCGTTATACAGTTCCAGCGGTGAGCCGGACTGACTGATCCGCCCCTTGTCCAGCACCACGATCTTGTCGGCCAGCGTCATCGCCTCGACCTGATCGTGGGTGACATAGATCATCGTGGTTTTCAGCTCGGTATGCAGCTTGGCCAGTTCCAGCCGCATCTGCACCCGCAGCAGCGCATCAAGGTTGGACAGCGGTTCATCAAACAGGAACACCTCGGGGTTGCGCACCAGTGCCCGGCCGATGGCGACCCGTTGGCGCTGGCCCCCCGACAGTTCTGCGGGGCGGCGCCCCATCAGCTGTTCCAGTTGCAGCAGTCTGGCGATCCGGTCGCCCTGTTCCTTTTGGCTGGCTTTCGACACCCCGGCCAAAGACAGCGAAAAACAGATGTTCTGTGCCACGGTCAGATGCGGATAGAGCGCATAGGACTGAAACACCATGGCGACCCGGCGTTTGGCGGGAACCTCGGTCGTCACATCGGTGCCGCCGATCTTGACCGTGCCGTCGGTGACGGTTTCCAGCCCGGCAATCATCCGCAGCAGGGTGGATTTGCCGCAGCCCGAGGGGCCCAACAGGGCGGTAAAGCTGCCATTCTCCACCTGCAGGTCAAGGCCCCGGATCACCTCGACCGCGCCGAATTTCTTGGTGATGCCCGAGAGGTCTACCGATGCCATGATTTAACCCTTGATGCCTGCGGAAAGTGCGATCGCCTGTGTCACGCGCCGCTGGAAGAACAGATAGGCCAGTGCCACCGGCAGGCCCGCCATGACGGCCCCCGCCATGACGCGGGCATAGGCCACGCCGAACGCGTCCTGCACCTGCGTGATGCCGACCGTGACGGTCATCATCGGCTCGACGCTGACGGCGAGGAACGGCCAGAAGAAGGTGTTCCACGCGCCGATGAAGGTGATGATCGACAGGGCTGCGGTCACCCCCCAGTTCATCGGGATGAACACGCGGAACAACAGCTGAAATTCGTTCGCGCCGTCCATCACGGCTGCCTCGCGGAATTCTTTGGGCAGGCCGTCGAAAAACTGCTTGTAGACGATCACCGTGACCGGAGCGATCAGCATGGGCAGGATGATGCCGGGATAGCTGTTCAACAGCCCCACCCCGGCGATGATGACAAAGTGATTGACGATCAGCGCCTGGATCGGAACCATGAAACTGGCCAGGATCGTCCACCACAAAAGGCTGCGGCCCGGAAAGCGCAGCTGTGAGATGGCGTAGCCGGCACAGGCCGCCATGCACACCACCAGCACCGTGATCGAAACCGCCGTGATGGTCGAATTCAGATACCAGCGCAGAATGTTCGAATGCAGGATGACATAGATGTAGCCGCCCAGCGTCGGCACATCCGGGATCAGGTCGAACCCGGCCCTGACCGCCTCGTCATCGGTGCGGATCGAGGTGATCAGCGCCCAGTAGATCGGAAAGAACCAGATCCCGGCGGCGATGACTGTCAGGCCCGTCAGCAACCACGAACCCGGATTGAAACGACGCTTGGCGTTCATCGTGCCACCCGGATGCGCAGGACCTGATATTGAAAGACCGAAAAGACGATGACGATCACGAACAGCGCCACTGCCGCAGTCGAGGCATAGCCGCCGGCGTTTTTCACAAACGCCTGCTCAAAGATGAACTGCACCAGCGTCATGGTGGCCTGGGTGCGCCCGCCTTGGGCAAAGAGATAGACCTGATCAATGATCTTGAGCTGCAAGATCAGCTGGATGGTCAGGCACAGCACCGTGATCGGCCAGATCAGGGGCCAGGTGATGCGGAAAAAGATCTGGATGCGCGTGGCACCATCCAGTTCGGCGGCCTCGTAGATCTCGCGCGGGATGTTGCGCAGACCGGCCAGGAACAGCAAAATCGAAAAGCCGTTGGTCCACCAGATCGTCAGCAGCGCCACGGTGGGCATGAACCACGGCAACCGGCGCCAGACGTTGACGGGCTGGCCGACGATCGGCTCGATCACCTGCTGAAGGATGCCGAACTGCACGTCCAGCATCCATTGCCAGATCAGATAGACCACTGTGATGGGCAGCACATAGGGCAGGAAAAACGCGGAAAGGATCAGGCTTTGCATCCAGCCCTTGAGGCGGCTGACCATCAGCGCAATGGCAAGGGCGGCAATGGTACCGGGGACCACGGTCAACAGCACGAAATAGCCGGTGTTCCAGATGGCACCCAGAAAGATGCGGTCCTTGAACAGGCGGACATAATTATCGAACCCGACCCATACGCCCGCGCCGATCAGAGGCGCATTGGTGAAGCTGAACTCGATCATCTGAACGGTCGGATACAGGAACATCCACCCATAGATCGCCACAAACGGTGCAATCAGGATCGCTGCGACCAGGTATTCGGTCCGTCGGCTTTTCAGCATGGGCCGGGCTCCCAAGGGGGGGTGTCAGGGTGTGTCAGGGGGGGCCGACCCCTTGGCAGGGATCGGCCCGGGTGTGGTTATTGCAGCGCGTCCAGTGTTGCCTTCATTTCCGCCACAGCCGAAACCGGGTCGGTCTCGCCGTTCATCGCGGCGGCAAAGGCGTTGCCAGCGGCATCAAACAGCGGCGATGCGACGCCTGCAAACTTTGACTTGGGGTCAAAGACGGCATTGGCGGTCAGCGGCTGATAGGTCGCCTGCGGCTGCATCGCCTTGTATTCGGCGGTTTCGGTCACTGCCTTGTTGGCCGGAACGTGGCCGGCGGTGGCCCAGAACAGCGACTTGGCTTCCATCCACTTGATCACTTCCAGAACGGCGGCATGCTTGGCCGGATCGACCTCTTTGCCGGCATTGTTCGGGATGGCAAAGGCGTGGCTGTCCGAATAGGTGCAGGGCTTGTCGAACATCACCGGCAGTTCGATCGCACCCCAGTTGAACAGTTTGCCGTTCTTTTCAAGGTCAACCATGGTGGGCACTTCCCACACACCATTGACCATGAAGGCAGCCTCGCCGGTGGTGAACAGGGCCACGGCGGCCGGGTAATCGGTGTAGGACGGGACCTGACCCGCTGCAACCCAGTCGGCGATGATGCCAACGGCATTGGCCAGCTTGGCCGGGCTGTCACCCGGCAGCCATGCGCCGTCCGACCCCAGATCGCCGCCCTGCTGGCAGAGGTAGGAATAGATCAGACGAAAGGCAAAACCACCGTCCGCCGTGGTCAGCGCCATGCCGTATTTGGTGCCACCCTCTTGCAGCTTGGTCATGGCGGCGGCAAAGTTCTCCTTGCCATTCAGGCCGCTTGGCAGACCATCGGCGCCGATCAGACCAGCGGCTTCCAGCTTGTCCTTGTTGTAGTAAAGGACGATCGGGTGGGTGTCGAAGGGCACGGCATATTGCTTGCCATCCACCTTGACCGCCTCATAGGTCGCGGGGGCAAAGGTGTCCGCCGACAGTCCCATCGCGGTCATGTCGTCGGCGGTGATTTCAGTCAGGGTGCCCTGGCTCACGGCCAGCGGAATGCGGCTGGCGTGATAGGTCATGATATCGGGGCCTTCACCGACGGCGGCAGAGGTCTGCACCTTGGTATAGAACGGCACACCCCAGTCCAGCGTGGTGGCCTGAACCTCGATGCTGTCGGCATGTTCCTTGTTGAATTCTTCCAGCAGGGTTTTCATCCGCACGCCGTCGCCGCCGCCCAGAAAGTCCCACCAGATCACGGTTTCCTTGGCATAGGCCCCGGTTGCCATCAGTGCTGAAGACAGCAGCGCGGCCATCATCGTTCGTTTCATCATGCATCCTCCCAAGTGGGCTGTTGCCCCCACGCCCAACGGCATTTTTTCCAGATCTGCTGGCGCATTCAGTCCGGATCGCCCAGTGACCAGAATCGCAGCGGCAAGTTCCTCCCCACCGCCAGAACCGGTCTCTGGTGACAGGGTAAGGAGAGTGGCGGATTATTGTCAACAGATTTTCAGATATGTATCTGAATAACCGATATGGTTGGGTTTTCTATTCCGTTTCCACTGTCAGATCAGCCGCTGTGCGGATCAGCGCATCCAGCAGCGCGGTTGCCACCGGGTCCGCCAGGGGTGCATCGGCCAGCAGCCGGAAGGTGCTGGCCAGCAGCGCGCCCTTGCCCACCCGCCGTTCGGCAATCAGCGCCCCCGGCTTGTGAATCCAGCCCGCCACCAGTCCGGCATGCACCAACCCGCCAAACTCCCAGCTTTTGAACCCGGTCAACACATGGTGCGGTACCACTCGGTCAAACGACAGATCGATCAGCGGCCCGCCCGGAATGTCGGCAAAGGCGCCTTTGCGCGCAATCCAGCTGAAGCCGGCGATCCAGTCGCCGCGCCAGATCGAGCCGTCACGGGCGGTCACGCCAATATCGGGCAGGTCCTGCATCGGCCCCTGATCCTGCCGCAGGCTGGTCTTGCGCTTTCCGGTGCCATTCGGCAGCACCAGATAGCGCGATCCTGCCTGCAAGGCCTTGATATCCGGTGTTTCCAGGCCACGGGCCAGAATCACCTGTGCCCGGTGCGGCTCGACAACCGGGTAGCCAAGTGCCCGCACCCGCGCCACCAGATCCGGGTCAGCCGAGGCGACAGCAGGCAGATTGTCGGCCTTGCGCGGCGCATAACAGGCAACCTCGATCCGGTTGCGCGCCAGTTCCGCCCCGCCCTGCATCAGGCGCAGCGCGATGGTGACCATCTGGTTGCGCGCCACTTCCGGCATCGGCACCTGGACCAACCCAAGCCCTGTCACCGACTGCGCCGGGCTGGCAGGCACCGGCATCTGCCGTTCGGTCCCCCCCTCGACGGTCCAGTGCAGCACCGCGCCCTCGGCCAGGGCCAGGCCCCCCAGCGCCACCGACAGGTCGACCGGCACCATGTCCCCGCCGTAGCAGGCATAGCGCTCCAGCCGTGGCACGATCACCGTATCGGCGTTGATCTCGGCAAAGCGGTCATGGAACACCCGGGGATTCCGGTTCATATCCAGAAGTCCGTTAGACTCCCAATGCACATCGGTGAATTCGGTAATGACATAGCCCTGAATCGGGGCTGCGGCCCGCATGGATTCGATTTCATATTTCAGATTGGCAAACTGGTACCATTGCGCCTCGTTGATGAACGCCTCAAAGCTGCCAAAGGCATGGCCGAGCTGATAGGTGGCAAAGCGGGTCTGCAGCCCGTGCGGATAGGCGACGCCATCGCCCCAGACCGATCCGGTTTCCATCCACCACGGCTCGGCCCCGGCGCTGTCCAGCACTTGCGCCGGGTCTGGCAGCCCCCAGACACCGAATTCCGACACGATCAGCGGCTCATCGCCGCGCCGTTCGGCATCACCGTATGGCGACCAGGCCCAGTCGGCCCCGGCGGCAAACTCGGCGGTCAACTGATCCCATTCTGACCGCCGTTCGGGCACCGAGCGGTAATAGTGGTAGTCGGCGAGGTCGGTCTTGACATGAAACCCTGGTTTGCAGGGCGAATTATCCACCACCAGCCGCGACGGATCCGCCGCCTTCAGCCAGTCATACATCCCCTTCAGCCAGGCGCGCTGCCCGGCATCTTCGGTCAGCTTGGTGCCCCAGTCTTCGTTGATCAGGGTCCAGATCACCAGACAGGGGTGGTTGCCATCGCGTTCCAGAATCCCCTGCATCGTCGCTTTCATCCGGCGGGCAGAGGCGGCGGTAAAGCTGCCGACATTGGGTATTTCGCTCCAGATCAGCATCCCCAGCCGGTCCGCCACTTCGTAATAGCGCGGGTCCGGCACCTTGATATGGCAGCGCAGCAGGTTCAGCCCCAGCGCCTTTGCTTTCAGCAGCTGATCCTCCAGATAGGCGACAGAGGGTGGGGTACAGATGGTTTCGGGGTAATAATCCTGATCCAGCGCGCCGCGCATGTAGAAAGGTTGGCCGTTCAGGAACAGCTTGCCCCCTTTGGCTTCGAAGTGCCGGAAGCCGAAACTGTGGGTGGTTTCGTCGACCATGTCGCCAACCGTCACGTCGACCCTGGCGGTGTAAAGCGCCGGGTGGTCGGGCGACCAGTGCGCGACATCGGGCACGGTCAGCCGCAGATTGCTGCCGGTTCCCCGCGCCACTTCATGCCCTTGCGGGTCCAAAATCGTGACCCGCGCCTCGCCCGCACCTTGCAGCGTCAGACTGACCGCGACCGATCCATCCAACGATGCGCGAATCGCGCAATGCTGCAGATGGCTGAGGGCGCGGACCTGCAAGGTTACCGATTGCCAGATGCCGCCAATCGGCCCGTACCAGCTTTGCTTGCCATGCGGAATCTCGGCAAACGGGAATTCGGGGCTGGCAGACGCATCGCCATCCGGCAGCAGGGCAGTGACCTCCAGCAGATTGCGGTCCTGCAGCAGGCCGGGGGGCAGGGGGCATTCAAACGGCAGATAGCCGCCCTCGTGCTGGCCGATCTGCACCCCGTTCAGCGTGACCGTGGCGTGATAGGACACCGCGCCGAAGCACAGCACGGCGATCTGGCCTGCCTGCACCTCAGGCCCCGCGAACTGCCGCTGATACTGCCCGGTGCCAGACGCCTGCCGCAGATCGGCAAACTGCGCCTGCCAGGGCAGTGGCACCTGAGCCTCGCGCCACCGGCCGTCGCCGTGGCGAAATTGCCAGATGCCATCAAGCGAATGGGTGGTGCGGTGTGGCATGGCAACTCCAAAGCATCAGGATTTCGGATATGGACCAGCCTATTCCGCCGGGCGACCTTGGAGCAAGCACCAGTTGCAGCTTTGACTGAACCCGGATTGCTGATATACAGCCCCTCTTCGCCGAAATTACGCAAAGATGACGCATGAGCCGCAATTTCCTGATCGTCGACCCGGAAGAGGGTCTGGACATCCTGAAAGCCTTCGCCTCGCCCACCCGGGTCAAGGTGCTCAAGCTGTTGCACACCAATGGCCCGATGAATGTCAACGAAATCGCTCAGGCGCTGGACCTGCCGCAATCGTCGGTTTCGTCGAATATCCAGATCCTGGAGGAGGCCGGGCTGATCCGCACCGAGGCGCAGCGGGCGCGCAAGGGCAACCAGAAAATCTGCCACACCCTGTTTGACGAAGTGATGGTGATGTTCAAGGACACGCCGAAATCGACCGATGCGAATGTGATCGAGGTGGCGATGCCGCTGGGGCTCTATACCAGTTGCGAAGTGTCGGCCCCTTGCGGCCTTTGTTCGACCGACGGCATCATCGGGCTGCTGGATGTGCCCGATAACTTCCTTGACCCCGGCCGGATGAAGGCGGGGCTGATCTGGTTTACCCGTGGCTATGTCGAATATCAATTTCCCAACAACACCAAACTGTTGAATGCCGAAATTGACAGCCTGGAGTTTTCGATGGAACTGTCATCGGAAGTACCCGGCACATCGGCCAACTGGCCGTCGGACATCACGGTCACCGTCAACCACATCGACATCGGCACCTGGACCAGCCCGGGCGATTTCGGCGACAAGCGCGGGGTCTATACCCCCGACTGGTGGAAGCTGAAGGGCAGCCAGTATGGCAAGCTGAAGGAATGGCGGGTGACCGACACGGGCACCTTTGTCGATGGGATGAAAATCTCGCCGATCTCGCTGAAGGACCTGGATCTGGGCACCCACCGCTCGATCCGGCTGCGCATCGCGGTCAAGGAAGAGGCGCTGCATCCCGGCGGCGTCAACATCTTTGGCAAGGGCTTTGGCAACTATGATCAGGATATCGTGCTGCGGCTGACCACCCGGCGTTAGGGCCGTTTTGGCCCGCCAATGGATTTGGCTTGACGTCTGTTGCGCCATTTCCGATATATATCTGTAAATCCGATATGAAACCGGACACCGGGGGGACAGATATGAAAGCGCAGGTTACTGCTCACAAGGACTTTTCGATCGCGGCCATCGACGCCCGGGTCTATTCCGCGTTTCTGGAGCATCTGGGCCGCGCCATCTATACCGGCATCCATGAACCTGACCACCCCACCGCCGACAAGAACGGCATGCGGGGCGATGTGGCCGGGCTGGTGCGCGATCTGAACATCCCCTATGTCCGCTATCCCGGTGGCAACTTTGTATCGGCCTATAACTGGGAAGACGGGGTGGGGCCGCGCGACAAACGTCCGACCCGGCTGGATCTGGCCTGGCACACCTCTGACAGCAATGCCGTGGGGGTTCACGAGTTTTCCGACTGGTGCGACACCGTCGGCACCCAGATGATGCTGGCGATCAACCTTGGGTCGCGGGGTCTGGATGAAGCGCGCAACTTTGTGGAATATGTCAACGGGCCGGTGGGGAGTTACTGGGGCGATTTGCGCCGCAAGAATGGTCGGGCCGAGCCGTTCGATTGCCGGCTGTGGTGTCTGGGCAATGAAATGGACGGGCCGTGGCAGGTTGGCCACAAGACCGCCGACGAATATGGCCGGCTGGCAAACGAGGTCGCCAAGACCCTGCGCGCCTTCGATAAAAAGCTGGAACTGATCGTGTGCGGATCATCGAATTCCGACATGAAGACCTATCCCGAATGGGAACGGATCGTGCTGGAACATACCTACGATGTGGTCGATCACATCAGCCTGCACATGTATTTCGCCAACCGCGCGAAAAATACCGCCAACTATCTGGCGCTGAACCACAAACTGGACCGCTATATCGCCACGGTGGAAAGCACCATCAATCTGGTCAAGGCCAACAAGCGGTCAAAGCACGAGGTTTATATCAGTTTTGACGAATGGAACGTCTGGTATCATTCCAACACCCAGGACCGGGCAATTCTGGATGGCAACGAGGGCTGGCCGCATGCGCCGCGCCTGTTGGAAGACATCTATAACTTCGAGGATGTGTTGCAGGTCGGCTGTATTCTGAACACCTTCATCCGCCGGTCGAATGTGGTGAAAATTGCCTGTATCGCCCAATTGGTCAATGTAATCGCCCCGATCATGACCGACCCCAAAGGGGCTGCCTGGCGGCAAACCATCTATTACCCCTATTATTTCGCCTCGGTCTTTGGCCGGGGCACCGCGTTGCAACTGGCGGTGAATTGCGCCGGCTATGATGCCGATGTCGCCGACAATGTACCCTATATCGACATTGCCGGGGTGCATGACGAAGCGGCGGACACCCTGTGCTTTTTCGCCGTCAACCGCCATGGCAGCGAAACCCTGACTGCCGAAATCAGCCTGCAAGGGTTCGGCAAAGCCACGGTTATCGACCATCAGGTGATGACCCATCAGCTGCTGGAGGCGGTGAATACCGCGACCGACCAGACCAATGTCGCCCCGCAAAAGGGAGCGGGGGCAAAGGTGGATGGCACCCTGCTAACCGTCAAGCTGCCACCCTATTCCTATCAGATGATCCGGGTCAAGCTGGGGTAACGCCGGTCAGCTTGCGGTAATCACACCCTTCATTCCGGGATGCACCGCGCAATGGAACGGAAATGACCCGGCGGCGGCAATGGTTATTTCCGCTGACTGGCCCTTTTTCAGCCGGGGGGTTTCAAAGGCACCGCCGTCAGCCGTGCAGGTATGGGGCGCGCTGTCGAGGTTGGTGACAAGCACGGTGTCGCCCGCCGCCACCGCGAGGCTGGCGGGCGAAAACGCCATGCCCTTGATGGTCAATTCATGGCTGGCGGCGCGGGCGGCACCGGCGGCCAGGGCAACCGGTGCGGCAAGGACGGTTTTCAGGATGGTGCGGCGCAAGAGGTCGGTCATGGAAATCCCCTGTGGTTGGATGCGCCATGGTGACCGGGTTGGCGATTCCAATCAACAACATTGCAGCGGCTGATCCGCTTTGGGACCCGCACGGCGCGCCGGAGATTGCGGCAAACGCGGCACTGGCGCGTTTCTGATCCGCCCTGGGGCTCGCACGGCTCGCCCGTGATTGCGGGAAACGCGCCACTGGCGCGTTTCTGATCCGCAATCACTCCATCGGTTTGAAGTTCAGCGACGCGCCTTCCTTCATCCCCGACGGCCAGCGCGAGGTGATGGTCTTGGTGCGGGTGTAGAAGCGGAACGAATCCGGTCCATGCTGGTTCAGATCGCCAAACCCGGATTTCTTCCAGCCGCCAAAGGTGTGGTAGGCCAAGGGCACCGGAATTGGCACATTGATGCCGATCATGCCGATATTGACCCGGTTGGCGAAATCGCGGGCGGTGTCGCCGTCGCGGGTATAGATCGCGGTGCCATTGCCATATTCATTGTCCATCGCCAGCTTCAGCGCCTCTTCGTAGGTTTTGGCGCGCACCGTCGACAGCACCGGGCCAAAGATTTCCTTGCGGTAAATCTCCATGTCACTGGTCACATGGTCGAACAGGTGCGGGCCGACGAAAAAGCCGTTCTCATAGCCTTGCAGGTTGAAATTGCGGCCATCGACCACCAGTTTGGCGCCTTGGGCAATGCCGCTTTCGATCAGCCGCAGGATGTTGGCCTTGGCCGCCGCAGTGACAACCGGGCCGTAATCGACATCGTTGCCCGAGGTATAGGGGCCGACCTTCAGCTTTTCGATCCGGGGGATCAGCTTGGCAATCAGCGCATCGGCCGTGGCATCCCCAACTGGCACCGCCACCGAAATGGCCATGCAGCGTTCGCCTGCCGCGCCGTAACCGGCACCGACCAAAGCATCCGCCGCCTGATCCATGTCGGCGTCGGGCATGATGATCATGTGGTTCTTGGCACCGCCAAAGCACTGCACCCGCTTGCCGTTGGAACAGCCGCGACCGTAGATATATTCGGC
>JAYTDA010000130.1:0-1782 GCA_043736155.1 Paracoccaceae bacterium
GACGCTGGTCGCCATTTCCGGCTGTGTGCCGATGGCGATGAAGGCAGCAGAGGAAATGGAGGCGCGGGGTGTCTCGGTTGAAGTGATCGACCCGCGTACCCTGGTGCCGCTGGACACGCAAACCATCGTCCGGTCGGTGATGAAAACCGGGCGTCTGGTCATCGCGGAACCCGCGCACAAGATGTGCGGCGCCGCGGCCGAAATTTCCGCCGTGGTGGTCGAAGAGGCGTTTCACGCCCTGCGCGCGCCGATCAAGCGGGTGGCGACGGCCAACATGCAGATCCCGTTCAGCCCAAGCCTGGAGGCGCAGCTTTACCCGACCAAGGAAAAGATCATCACCGCCATCGAGGCGATCTGTGCCGATCAGTTGAATTCTGTGCGGAGGCCGGTGTGATGCGGATCGAGGTTCGGTTGCCGCAATGGGGCATGGGGATGAGCGAAGGCACCGTGACCGAATGGTTCAAAAAGGTTGGAGACCACGTCAAGGAAGACGAGCCGCTGGCCGAGATTGAATCCGAAAAGGCGGCGCAGGAACTGGAATCGCCCGCAACCGGGGTTCTGGTCGAAATTCTGGTGGCAGAAGGCGATGTCGCGGCCGTGCGTACTGTGCTTGCCATCATCGAGGCGGCAGCGTGAAAGCTGCGCGCTTGCAACTGTTGTGATGACGACACCCGCAATCCCGTAGCCAATGGGCGAAGTGATGACCGAAAACCCTCCTCCGGCAGCAGCCCCCCACCCCGACGGCATCTATGACCTGGTGGTGATCGGCGCCGGCATCAACGGCATCGGCATCGCCCGCGATGCCGCCGCCCGCGGGCTGCGGGTGGCTTTGGTCGAGAAAGAGGATATCGGCAGCGGCACCTCCAACTGGTCAGGCCGTCTGATCCACGGCGGCCTGCGTTATCTGGAACAGGGCGATGTGGCGCTGGTGCGCGAGTCCCTGCGCGAACGCGAGATTCTGTTTCGTCTGGCCCCGCATCTGGTGAAACCGGTGCCGCTGATGCTGCCGTTCTATGCGCACAACCGCCGCTCGAAATGGGCGGTCCGGGCCGGGATGATCGCCTATGACATTCTGTCTTTCGACAAGAGCACGGTCCGGCACATGGTGCTGTCGCGGGAACAGACGCTGAAACGGTTCCCCGATATCAGTCCCGACGGGTTGCAGGGCTGTGCCATCTTCATGGATGGCCAGGTGGTGTGGTCGGAACGGCTGTGTACCGAAGTGGCGCTGTCGGCCCATGCCGAAGGCTGCCGCATCCTGACCCACTGCCGGGTGGACGGTTTCCTGCAAGCCGGGAATGCGGTGCGCGGTGTCACCTATACCGACGAGTTGACCGGCACCCGCCACAGTCTGGCGGCGGATCTGGTGATCAACGCGGCGGGGCCCTGGGTTGACGCAGTGCTGAAGGGGCACAATGCCGGGCGCACGCGTCAAATCGGCGGTGCCAAGGGCAGCCATCTGGTGCTGGACCGGTTCCCGGGCGCGCCAGACGATGTGGTCTATTACGAATCGCGCACCGACGGGCGGCTGGTACTGATCATCCCGTGGGGGGGCCGCTACATGATCGGCACCACTGACAAGAAATTCGAGGACAACCCCGATACCGCCCGCGCCGATCAGGCCGAGGTTGCCTATCTGCTGGGCGAGGTGAACGCGCTGATCCCGCAGGCCAAACTGACCGAGGCGGATATCCTTTACACCTACAGCGGCGTGCGCCCCCTGCCCTACGTGCCCGCGCAGTCCGAATGGAAAGTGCCGCGCAGCCATGTGATCCACGATCA
>JAYTDA010000131.1:0-1839 GCA_043736155.1 Paracoccaceae bacterium
CGCTCGCTGACCGACCGGGTTGCGGTGATGTTCAATGGCCGGGTGGTTGAACACGCGCCGACCGAGGCGATTTTCACCGATGCGCGGCACCCTTACACCAGGTCGCTGCTGGATGCGATTCCGGTGCTGAACCCGCGATTGCGCCGCACACGGACCTTTCTTTCGCGCGCCGATCTTGCCACCGGTTCGCCGCGGCTTTCGCAAGCCGAACTGGCCGTCGCCGCAACCCCCGGCCCCACCCCGCAACTGGTGTCGGTTACCGATGGCCACCAAGTAGAGGCGATTGTGACATGATCCGCTACATCCTTGGCAGGCTCGCCTCGATTGCCCTGACGTTTTTTGTCGTTTCGGTGATCATCTTCCTGATGATGCATGCCGTTCCCGGTGGCCCGTTCGATGGCAACGACATGCCGGTATCGGACGCGGTGAAGGCCAAGCTGAACGCGAGCCTTGGGTTGGACCGTCCGCTTTATGTGCAGTATTTCAGCTACATGTGGGGCGTTCTTCAGTTTGATTTTGGCATCCCTTTCCAAAGCCCCGGCGAGACGGTGCTGGACCTGCTGGCCCGCGCCTGGCCCCCCAGCCTGCTGCTGGGGGGTCTTGGGGTTCTTATCGGCGCACCATTGGGCATCTTACTGGGTATGGCAGCCGCGCTGAACCGCAATACGTGGATTGATTATCTTGCCTCGGCTTTCGCCACCCTTGGCCTGACGATCCCGGTTTTCGTGACCTCGATGATGCTGATCCTTGTGTTCGCCGTCTGGCTGAACTGGCTGCCTGCCAGCGGCTGGGGCAAACCGAACAGCTGGATCCTGCCCGTCATCGCCTATGCCACAATCCCGATGGCGACCTATGCGCGCTATACCCGTTCCGCCATGCTGGACGTTTTGAACAAACCCTTTGTCACCGTGTTGCGTGCCAAAGGTCTGTCGGAACGGCGGATCATCTTTCAGCATGTGTTGCGCAATGCAGCCCTGCCGATGGTGACGGTGTTCCTGCCGATGTTCATCGGCACCGCCACGGGATCAATCTTTGTCGAGGCGATGTTTAGGGTGCCGGGCCTTGGGGCCTATTTCGTGTCCAGCATCGAGCTACGCGATTATCCATTAGAAATGGCGCTGATCTTGTTGATTACGCTGATGTTCTGTCTTGCCTACCTGATTTCGGATATTATCTATGCGCTGTTGAACCCGCGCATCCGGTTTGGAAGTGGTAAGCCATGACCCAGGCCATGACCGCCGCAAAACAACGTAGCCCAGCCTATTTCGCATGGCGGCGCTTTGCGGCCAACAAAGCGGCTGTTGTCGCGGGCATTGTGTTGGTGCTGTTGATCCTGATGGCCACCGCAGCACCGCTGATCACCAAAACGGGCCCATCAGATCAGAAATTCCTCACGCAGGCTTTGGCCTTTCCGTCGGCTGAGTTTTGGTTCGGGATTGACGATCTGGGCCGCGATTTCTTTACCCGCATCGTTTACGGTGCGCGGGTGTCGCTGACCATCGGCTTTACCGCCGCCCTGTTTTCCGTGCTGATCGGCATCCCGCTGGGGGCGGTTGCGGGCTATTACGGGGGGCGCGCCGATTGGGTGGTGATGCGGCTGATCGAGTTGTTCTCGGTCGTCCCGCCGCTGCTGGCCGCGATGCTGTTGGGGGCGCTTACGCGTGGCGGATTTTTTACAATCGTGCTGATCGCGGCGCTGTTTGGCTGGGTGCAGGTTTGCCTTTTAGTGCGCGCGCAGGTCAAGGCGTTCAAGGAAAAGGAATTCGTGCGCGCCGCCGCTGCGTTGGGGGCCAGCCCCGGCTACATCATCCGCCGTCATCTGATCCCGAACTCGATCTC
>JAYTDA010000132.1:0-2824 GCA_043736155.1 Paracoccaceae bacterium
TGACCCTCAAGGAAACCGTCGCCGCCGTCACCGCCGCTTTCCCGCCTGACCGCCACGTCAGCATCTCCGCCGTCAACCGCTGGTGGCTTCGCACCTGCAAGCCCTTGATCGCCCCGCGCCCATGATCCCGCTCAATCGGCTGTGGGCGGAAAATATCAGGCAATCCCGTATCAGACCATCTGAAATGGGGGTATCAGACCTAGTGAAAGCACACATGAAACCCCCCGGCGTTATCCGCCCGCACTCCGCTCGGTCTTTTTCACCCAAGACCCACCCTCATCCGACCAGTATTGCGCCGCCATCCCTGCCCCGGTCAGCCGCGTCCATAACCCGCGTGCGCCTTGCACCTGTGCCGCATCGGCACCGTCGAACAGCACCCAGACCCGCTCCAGCGGAGCCGCCTCCTCCGCCGAAACGTCGGCGCCGTCGACCAGCACCAGCCCCTGCGCCGCGTTGCCGATGGCGCCCTGCCCCAGCAACACCGGCTGCGCGGCGTCATGTGCCCCGCCGGCCAGCCCATGGGCCATGAAGCCGTCCTCCGGTCCCAGCCACAGGTGTTCGTCCAGCCGCGCCAGCGCCTTGGCATCAGTGCCGCGCAGGAAGACCCGCCAGCCCTGAGCGACAGCCCGTGACAGGATCATCCGCAGCGTGTCGTCGATCCCGGCGTGGATCAGGTGGTAAAAGACCGCGGTCCCCATCGCGGCGGCCATCAGGCTTCGAACTTGTCCTGAACAAGCCGGTTCAGCGCCATCACGCCCCAACCGGTGGCGCCCTTTTGTGCCAGCGGCGATTCCGTCTTCAGCAAGGCGGTCCCGGCGATGTCCAGATGCACCCAAGGCTGGCCGTCCTTGATGAACCGCTTGATGAACTGCGCAGCGGTGATCGCGCCGCCTTCGCGGCCTCCGACATTCATCATGTCGGCCACCCGGCTTTTCAGCCGGTCGTCGTAGGCCTGCCCCATCGGCATCCGCCAGGCACCCTCGCCCTCGGCCGCCGCCGCTTTCAGAAAAGCGTTGCACAAGGCGTCGTCGTTGGAGAACACCCCGGTCATTTCGTGCCCGAGCGCGACGATGATGGCACCGGTGAGGGTGGCCAGATTGATGATCCCGGTCGGCTTGAAGCGTTCCTGGCAATACCAGAGCACATCGGCCAGCACCAGGCGTCCTTCGGCGTCGGTGTTGATCACCTCGATGGTGTCACCCTTCATCGACCGAACAATGTCCCCCGGCCGCTGCGCGCGACCGTCCGGCATGTTTTCCACCAGCCCGACCAGCCCGACCACATTCGCCCTGGCCTTGCGCAGCGCGAGGGTGCGCATCACGCCGGCCACCACCCCGGCCCCGCCCATGTCCATGGTCATGTCTTCCATGCCGCCGGCGGGCTTGATCGAAATGCCGCCCGTGTCAAAGACCACGCCCTTGCCGACCAGCGCAAAAGGGGCCCCGCCCTCGGCCCCGCCCAGCCACTGCATCACCACGACCTTGCTGGGGCTTTCCGACCCCTGCCCGACGCCCAGCAACGCCCGCATCCCGAGGTCGTCCAGATCGGTTTCTTCCAGAACCTCGACCTTCAGGCCCAGACCCTGCATGTCGAGCAGGCGGCGGGCGAAATCGAGCGTGGTCAGGATGTTGGCCGGTTCATTGACCAGATCGCGGGTAAAGCCGATGCCCTCGGCCAGCGCCATCAGTGCGACGGAGGCCGCTGTTGCGGCATCGGGGTCAGCGACGGCGATGGTTACGGCGCCTTTCGCGGCGACCGGGGCCGTCTTGTGGGTGGTGAAGTCATAGGCCCGCAACACCAGTCCGAAGGCCATGTCGGCGGCCCGCGCATGATTTTCGGCGATCAGCAGCGTCGGCCCGGTGCCAAGGCTGCGGCCCGCCGCCGCGCCCGCCTTGCGCGCGGCGTCCACCTCGCAGCGGCGCGGCAGGCGGATCAGTTGCAGCGCCTCGGCCGCCAGACCGGCAGGCCAGGCCAGGTCCATCGACTCGCCGGGTTTCAGCTTGCCCCAGGCCTCGCTGCCCATCGCCCGGGCCAGCGCGCCGCGCATCAGCCGGTCCAGCCGCCGCGCGGCGGGGGTGGCGGGGGCGCTGCCATCGGCGATCAGCGCGATGCGGCCAGACAGGCTGGCAAGCCCGTCAAGGGCCAGGGCGGTGAACTGGGGGGCCATCATCTCGGTCATCGCATACTCCGAACAGCGCCCAGGCAAAGGCGCGGGCTTTCGCCAAGGCTAGCGGCGGGGCGGAAGAATGGCCAGATAGCAGTTTTCCCTGCCGGCGATTTCGGCTAGCGTCCCGGCAGTTTCGTGATCCCCCGAGGTGTGCGTGGCCCGACTTGACCGCTATCTTCTGTCGCAGCTGATGGCGCTGTTCGGCTTTTTCGCGCTGGTGCTGGTTGGCGTCTACTGGATCAACCGGGCGGTCATGCTGTTTGACCAACTGGTCGGCGACGGCCAGTCGGCGCTGGTGTTTCTGGAGATCTCGGTGTTGACGCTGCCGAACGTGATCCGCCTCGTGCTGCCGGTGGCGGGGTTTGTGGCGGCGGTCTATGTGACCAACCGTCTGACGCTGGATTCCGAACTGGTGGTGATGCAGGCGGCGGGGGTGTCGCCGTTCCGGATGGCGCGTCCGGTGGTCTGGTTCGGGTTGATCGTGACGGCGATGCTGCTGATCCTGGCGCATGTGCTGGTGCCCGCCAGCCGGATGATGGTCACCGAACGGCGGGCAGAGCTGTCTGAAAACGTCACCGCGCGGTTTCTGAACGAGGGGCAGTTCACCCATCCTGCCAAGGGGGTGACGCTGTATATCCGCGACATCTCGGCGGAGGG
>JAYTDA010000133.1:0-5775 GCA_043736155.1 Paracoccaceae bacterium
CAGCGCCTTGGCTTCATCAAGGCTGGCCTTGATCGCATCGGCGCGTTTGTCCAGCAGACCCATCAGCAGGCCGGGAACCTTGAGGTAAACCAACAGGCCGATGAACAGCACAAACGCGATGGTGACCACGAATTCGGTGCTGCGCAGGGTGAAGAACGGCTTTGCCGCTTCTTTGACTTCCTCGGCAAAGGCCGGGGCGGCCAGTGTCATCAGCAGCAGAATAAGAAGCTTTTTCATCACCATCACCCTTTCAGCCGTGCCATCACGGCAGCAGAGACCGTTGCCGCATCGGCTTTGCCGCCCAAGGCTGCAACCAGCGCCTCGGCGGTATCATTGGCCACCTCGGTTATGCTGGACAGGGCGCTATCTCGAATGGCGGCAATGCGCCCTTCAGCTTCGGCCGCCTTGGCTGACAGCGCAACATCTGCAGTGGCGGTTGCCGCATCCAGGTCTTTCTGAATCTCGGCCTTGGCACCGGCAATGATCCGGGCAGCCTCGTTCCGGGCATCAGCCAGCGCCTGTTCATAGGCTTTTTCGGCAGCCACTGCTTTTTGTTTCAGGTCTTCAGCGGCAGCGATGTCGCTGCTGATCAGGCCCCGGCGGGTTGCCAGTACCGAACCGATCCTTGGCAGCGCCACGCGGTTCAAGACCAGAAACACCACTACCAGCGACACCACCAACCAGAAGATCTGGTTGGGAAACGTCGCAAAATCCAGCTGCGGCATGCCCGCAGCGTTGGCACTTCCTGCCGTCAGCAAAACGGCAGAAGCCGCTGTGGCTGAAGCTCCGGTTTTCGTTGCCATGTTGTCCCCCTGGACCAATTGTCCTCAGGCGGGCCGACAGCCCGCCTTGCGTGTGCCTGGCGTCAGATCAGACCGCGAACATCAGCAGCAGGGCGACGAGGAACGAGAAGATGCCGAAGGCTTCGGCAAACGCGATGCCGATGAACAGCATGGCGGTCTGGCCAGCGGCAGCCGACGGGTTGCGCAGCGCACCCGACAGGAAGTTGCCCGCCACGTTGCCCACACCGATGGCAGCCCCACCCATGCCCATGCATGCCAGACCCGCGCCGATGTAGGCACCCATTTGTACGATATCGCCTTGCATTGTCGTCTCTCCTTGAGTTTTGCGAATGGTAGGGTGCGTGATCTCACGCACCTTGTTCAGTGGTGCGGATGCAGCGCATCGCGCAGGTAGACACAGGTCAGGATGGTAAAGACATAGGCCTGGATGAAACACACCAGCACCTCAAAGCCGTACATCGCGGTGATTGCCACGATCGACAGCGGTGAAATCACCGCGATGGCGGCAAAGGCGGCAAACACCTTGATCACCGCGTGACCCGCCATCATGTTGCCGGCCAGACGAATGGAGTGGCTGACCGGGCGGACAAAATAGCTGATGATCTCGATCAGCGCCAAAACCGGGCGCAGCGCCAGCGGGGCCGATGAGACCCAGAACAGCCCGAGAAAACCGATGCCGTTGAGCACAAAACCGAGGATCGTCACCGTCAGAAACACCGCAATCGCCAGAATCGCCGTCACCGCGATGTGCGACGTGGTGGTAAAGGCGCCGGGGATCAGGCCGAGGAAGTTGGAAAACACGATGAAGATGAACAGCGTCATCACGTAGGGGAAGTATTTCACCCCGTCATGGCCGGTGACATCCTCGATCATCTTGTAAACAAAGCCGTAAGCCAGTTCCGCCACCGATTGCAGGCGGCCCGGGATCACCGATTTGCTGGAGGTGCCGATCACCATCAACACAATCACCGCCAAGACAGTGATCGCCATCCACAGGGTGACGTTGGTGATGCTGAACATCGTCACCGGGCCGTCACCGAACAGCGAATAGACCTCGAACTGTTCCATCGGGTGGAACGACAGGGCGGATTCGGCGGCTGGTTCGGCCCCGGCTGCGACGGCTTCGGTTGTCACGGCTTCGGTTGTCACGTCTCGTTCCCCTTGTCCCGCGCGGATTGCTCCGCCTCAGTCCTTGCTTGCTCAGCGCCTGCCTGCAGTTCCTGTGCCGTCCGGATCATCACACGGACCCCGGCGGCGAAACCCAGCAGCGTAAAAATCACCATCAGAACCGGCATCGTGCCAAACAGGCGGTCCAGTCCGTAGCCGATGGCAAACCCGATCAACAGGCCCGACACCAGTTCAATCACCATCCGCCAGGCATGTTGGGCCTGGGAATAGGCGGGCCGATTCGCGGAGCCTTTCGGCGCGATCCCCTTGGCCTTGGCGATCCGGTCTTCCAGCTGGCGCAGCTGGTCTGGATCGGGGTCAGAAGCCATGAAAACGCCCCTTGGTCAGTCGCGGGCAACCTAGGGGGGGCTTGTGCCTGAGTCAAGGCGGGGTATTGGGGCGCGAAAAAGCGTCAACCTATTGAAAATAAGTGTATAAAAACTCCACATCGTAATGGGCTTTGCCGCTGTTGCCGTGCTGCCACCCAGCTTTCAGCCCCGTCGCATATTCAACCGAATGGTTGACGATCCCACCATTCCCCGCCAAAATGCCCACCCATGACCGACCCGCTTGACCTTGTGTTTTCCGCCCTGTCCGACCCGACCCGGCGCGCCATTCTGGCGATGCTGCTGGAGGATGACATGGCAGTGACCGATGTGGCGGACCCGTTTGCCATGTCATTGGCCGCCATTTCAAAGCACCTGACCCTGCTGGCAGAGGCAGGGCTGATTGCCCAGGAAAAACGTGGAAGGGTGAAATGGTGCAAACTGGAGCCTGACGCAATGCGCATGGCCTCGGTCTGGATGCAAGGCTTTGGTCAGTTCGACCCGGTGGACCTCGACGGGCTGGAGCGGTTTCTGGCACAGGAGCTGGCAGCGGAAGATCCGGTGTAACGCCCGGGATGCGGGGTGGCGCGGAGTTTTTGCAAACTCCGGCTCGATTTCTGCAGAGAAATCGGGGTGCCATTCCGGTGGGGCGAGGGTCTGTGAGGGGGGGGCCTCGGCGGTTTCGGCCCGCATCACCCGGCGCTAGGGTGCCGCCGGGATCACAGTGGTGGTCGTGGTGGTGGTGATCACCACCAGCGCCCCGCGTGGGGCCGATTTTTCATCGCAAGACCCAATGCGCACCAGCACAAAGCGGCGGCTTTCCAGCGGTGCAATTCCCATCTGGTGCAACAGATCGCCCGGGGCGCGGGCGATGGTGATCCGGCGTTCCGCCATGCCGCTACCCACCAGATAGGTCCGCACCGACGCGGCCCGCGCCACTGCCAGCGCCTGATTGCCGGGTTCATTGGCCACCATGTCGGCATTGCCCAGAATCTCGATCCGCGCCCTTGCATGGTTGAACGCCAGTTGATGCAGAACCGCCTGCACCGCACCGGTCAGCGCCGCGCTTTCATTGCCGAATTTCAGCTTGACCACGCAATCGGCACCACTTTGGGCCAGGGCGGGCGGCGCAGCGATCACCGCAAGCAGCCCGCACAGCCATCCGATCACCCGTTGTGCCATCTGTCGCCCCTGCAGTTGCCTTGGGTGCCAGAATTATCACCACCGCACTAACAAGCGATTGACCGGAAACAAAGACCGCGGGGGGCCTACCGCTCGTCCCAGCCTTTGGCAGCCTGTTTCAGCACCGACAGAAACGCCTGTACCTTGGTGGTGCGGTGCAGATCGACATGGGTGACGATCCACAAGGTTCCCGACCATTCTTCGCGGGTTGGCAACACCTGCACCAGCTCGGGGTGGCGGCTGGCTTCGGTTCTCGACAGGAAACCGATCCCAGCACCGGCAACAATTGCCTGACGCATCGCGGCGAAATCGGTGGAACGGAACACGATCTGCCCCGCCGGCACATTAGCCCGCAGCCAGCGCAGGAACGGCGCACGGGCATTTTCCAGATCATGGCCGACAAAAAGGTGGTGGCCAAATTCAGTCGCGTCAGCAGGCAGCCCCAGCCGCGCGACATAAGACGGTGCGGCATACAGCGCCCAATCCTGCTGCATCAGCGGTTGCACCACATTGTCCGGCTGATTCGGTGCTGACCCGGCGCGGATCGCCACATGGGCTTCGCCATACTCCAGCCGGAATACCCGTTCATCCGACAGATAGCGCACCACCAGCCCGGGGTGGGCCTGTTGAAACTGCACCAGCACCGGGGCCAGACGATCCGAAAAGCCGGGAACCGCCGTCACCACCAGTTCCCCCGACACCTGCTGGCCCAGACCCTTGATCCGGCCCGACAGTTGGGTGAACTGCTCATCGGTGGCCTGTGCCACCCGCAGCAGATCCTGCCCCGCCTCGGTGGCGGTATAGCCACGGGCATGGCGCTGAAACAGCCTGGTCCCCAGCCGCTGTTCCAGCGCATCGATGTGGCGGATTACCGTGGCATGGTGAACGCCAAGCGCCTCAGCTGCCCCTGAAACCGTTCCCAACCGCGCCACATGGAAAGCGGTGCGAATCTCATCCCAAGTTTCAACTGACATAAGCTTATGATTTCGTTGGAGTTTACATCGGTGGCGTCACGCCTTTGTGTCGTGCGCCTTTCCACAGGCCCTTGGCTAGATTTGGGCGTTTTCGTTGCAGGTACAACCCCCATTTGTCTGTCAAGGGCAACGAAACCTCCCCGGGGGATGGGCATTGCAAATCACCGTTAAACCAGCACCAGGCACTGGGGCTTGATCCTTCAGCTGACACGACGCCGCAACTGACCCAGATGGCTGAAGATCATTGATCCGAACCCGCCGCGCCTGGTCGTTCAAAATCCACCGCCGCTGCCCGGAACCGGCCAGATCGGTGCATGGGCCGGCATCTGATCCAGATCGCGGAACCGCGCACTGGGGTCTTCACCCGGTGTGGCGCGGGCTGGCAAGCCGCGGGTCAGCCATTCGCGGTGCAGCGCCATGCGTTCCAGCCGCAGGATATCGGCCAGGGTCCGCACCCTTGGCGCATCAGTGCCGCGCAGATGATCCAGCAGGCGGTGGCTGTGGATGATGGTGGGCAGGGCATCCAGCGGCTCCCACGCATCCAGCATCGTCACCCGGCGCAGGTTGAATTCCGGCGGCAACACATAAAACCGGATGTCGGATGACCAGATCAGGTCCTTGAACGTCACCTGATCACGCGCCTTTCCCGCCTCCAGATAGCGCCGCGACCATTCGGCAAAAAAGGCGTTGGTGGCGGCGGAGCGGCGAAACAGCAGCACGCCGCAATTCATCTGCGGAAAGGCATAGGGGGTCTTTTCGGCATGCCCCTCGCGGATCAGCGGCGATATCCGCCGCACATCATGCGCCACAGCCAGGTCGAACCGGTCCAAAAGGTCGAACAGATCGCCAAAGGGTTTCACCACCAGCGTGTCGCAATCCAGATACAGGGTCCGGGCAAACCGGCTTTTCGGCAGGCAGATGATCTTGGCGCGGGCAGGGCCATCGGGCAGCGGGTGGACCTGGGTGAACAGCGCAGCGTTGGTCGGCGGGACCGGCTGATCGGTGAAGATATCGACCCGCAGGCCGGGGTTCATTTCGCGCAAGGAGTGGGCAGAAGCCATGGCCAGCTCGAAATAGGCCGGGCCGCGCGCCACATAGATCACGCCGGTGTCGGTTTTGTCGGCCAACATGGGGGTTCCTCTACCAAAGGACGGTGCCGACCATGGAGTGTAAAGGCAAAGCGGCCAATTCCCAACAGTTTTGGTATTCCCCCACCCCAACCCTCCCCCCGTTTCTCTCTAGGCGATTCACACATTTCTGAGCCTCCATCCGTGGGCGAGGGATTTGAAGTATTGGAGACCGTGGCGGAAGGTGATCGGACCG
>JAYTDA010000134.1:0-1904 GCA_043736155.1 Paracoccaceae bacterium
TGCGGGTCCTGAAAATTGCTTTCCGGATCGTCATAGGGGTCGGTCAGCAACGGGTCGTGGTGGTGGGCCAGATGCAGGTCCTTGAAGCGCAGATAGGGAACCAGCGGGTTGACCGCCGGGAACACCAGCGCCGCATCCAGCCAGGGCCGCCCGAACGGATGGCCATGCAAAACCTCGTGCTGCAGGGACGATTGCTGCGTGATGGCCACCCCGGTCAGCAGCACTGCCAGCAGCGGCGACAGCGACCAGAGCCCGGTCGTTCCCCAGACCAGCGCCGCATAGGTGCCAAGGGCAATCAGCAAGGTTGGCACTTCCATCGGTCTGCGCATGGTCCCCTCGATCGGCTCCTGCCTGAATATGACCGAAGATAGCGGCGGAAACCCGCCTGTTTGCGCCCTGTCGCGGTCGTTTGTCGGGAAATTTCGCTAGCGCAGCAGAGTCAGCCTGCGCAGGTCATAACCGTTGAAGGCAAAGATATCACGGGCAGCGGTCAGCCGGTCGGCAGTCAGGGCCCCACCCCGGTTGAGGATAAAGCCAAGCCGGCCAGAAGGGGTGCCAACCAGCACGGTGCGGTAGTCGGCATCCACCCACAGCACCCACAACGGCGCGTCAATCCCGACCAGCGCAAAGCGTCCCCCCGGCTGCCAGACGGCAGCACCATTGCCTTCACGCAGCACGCCGGACAGACACAGACGGTAGATGGCGCGGCTGGCATTGCCCGGCTCGGGAAACTGCATTCCGGTGCCCGCGCAGTTTTCGGCAGGACCGGGCAGAAAGGCCGCGACCTGATCCCAATCGGCGGCAGCAAAGCGGGGCTGGTCAAAAACGGCGGCGGAATAGATCGGGATGGCGGGGTCGCGGTATTGGCCGGTCAGATCGTCCTGCCGGGCGGCATTGCATCCGGCCAGCAGCAGAAAGGCAACGATCAGTCGATGCACAGGGTCACCCGGCGGCCATCGTCCTCGAAGATTTCGTTGCAGCCGAACAGCGGGGCAAGCGGCGCACAAGTGCCTGATCGTGCTAGGCAAAGACCTTCGCATTGGGTGCCCTTGGTGCATTGCTTGCCACCGTCGCGGGTTTGCTTGACGCAGGTCCGCGCCACGGATTTGCCGGCCCGCGCCCAAGTGCCGTCGCGGCGTTCGCATTGAATTTGTTCGGGCGATTTCAGAACGACCGGATTGATTTCTTCTGCTGCTGTCACCTCTGCCGCAGGGATGCTCTCGGTTGGCACGACGTTTTGTCCGGCCTCAGCCGGCGGTTGATCTTCTTCCACGACAGCGGTCTCTGGCGCGCTGTCCGGCGGCGCGTCGAGCGAGGTGACCGCAATGGCGTCGCCGGTGATCGGGCTGGTTGCGTCGGGTGCGACATCAGCCGCGCCCAACTGGCAGGCGACCAACACGGTGGCGCACAGGATTGAAAGAACATGGCGCAGCATCTGGTGGTCCCTTAGCCCTCTGCCGCTATCCTTGGCGACGAAACCGGGCGCCGGTCAAGGGGGCATCGGGTCAATAGGGCATCGGATGTGCGCGGTGGGCCTGATCAATCTCGGCCCTCACGTCCGGCGAAAGGCTCAATCCGGCCGCACCCAAATCGGTTTTCAGCTGCGCCACGCTGGTCGCGCCGAGAATTGGCACCGTCGGAAACGGGCGGGTCAGGCAGAAGGCCACCGCCATCTGGCAGGGGTCGAGGCCATGGCGCGCAGCAATCCCCAGATAGGCCGCCGTCGCCGCAAATACCTGCGGGGTGATCCGTCCGGTCAAGGTGGGGTTCACCGACCGCCGTGTCCCTTCGGGCGTCACATCTCCGGCGTATTTGCCCGACAGGATTCCGGCACCGAGCGGCGAAAACGCCAGCAGGGGCAGGTTTTCAATCACCGAAAGCTCGGCCCAATCCGTGTCAAACTG
>JAYTDA010000135.1:0-24037 GCA_043736155.1 Paracoccaceae bacterium
CGCAACACTGCGAAAACTCATCTCCCTCGCCAACACTCTCGTCACCGAAAACAGGCTTTGGACACTAGAAAAACCTTGACCCCAATACTGATGGCTACGTTTCATCCGGGACGGGACGCCAATCGGTCAGCCCAGGGGGCCGCTGGTATAAGACCAACGCTGCCTTGAGTGGATGCTTCTTGATTGACCAGTGTCGCACGGAAATCCCCTCCCCCTTTGTGGGGAGGGTGAGGGTGGGGGTGTCTCAGGCCGGCGATTTTGCGTGGCATTCCATCCTGAACTCAAGCGCTGGGGCGACCCCACCCCGGCCCTCCCGACGAAGGGGGACGCAGAGCAAGGGTCACTTCAAGGGACCGTTGGTATAACAGGCGGCCACCCAGCCGCGCCTTTGCCCGATCCGGCAGCATCTGCGGGGTTCCGGCACTGGGGCGGGTGCTTTGGTCACCGGCGGTGCAAAGCCGTGCGGTCCTGTGGCTTTCCACCTTTGCAGAACCAGAGTGAAACAGCGCCGCGTCGAGGGCTAAGCCGGCCCCGGCTAAGCCGCCACCGGGTTGCGTACCTGTTGGCGCATCGCCAGCAGGGTTGCCGCCTCGTACCCGCGCAGGGTTGGCAAGGCCGGGCCCTGATGCAGCGGCAGCGCTTCGGGGGCCAGCCTGTCGCGCAACCAGCCATATTCCGGGGCCCGCAGGCTGCGGGAGGCGTTGACAAACAGGGTTTCCACGCTGCCGCCATCCAGATCCAGCAAGGCATGCTGGTCCAGCAGCACCGAATGAAATCGCATCAAGGTCCGCCGCCGCTCTGCCAGGGCGGTCATGCCATCGACCAGACGCCCGGCTTCGACCACCACCGCGTCTTCACCAAACAGATATTCCACTTCGGCACCCGACAGCACCACCCGCTGATGCGCAGACACCACCAGATCGCTGCGGTTGCCGAAAAACGGAGCGCGCAGACGCACCGGGGCAAAGCTGCCACGGGCCGGCATTTCGGCGCTGCCGATCCAGCGGACCGGCAAGGGGCCGTGGGTGCTTGTATCAACCAGATCACCGGCATGCAGACTGTCGATCCGCCTGACCCCAAGCGGGGTCCGCACCGGCGTTGCCCCGATGAACCCCGGGATATGGCCGATGCGTTCGATCGCGCCGGTGATGCCGATCCAGACCAGGCCGGAGGCAAAGCCGGCATCGCCGCGGGCCAGCGCCAGCAGATCCTGGCGCGGCAGCGGCAACGGGTTGGACCCGCGCGCCACCGCCATCTGCCCCAGACCGGGCAATTCAGCGGCAATCTGCGCCAGGCGACGGGCGGCATCCCAGGAATAGGTCAGGCGAAACAGCGCAGGCTCTGCCGGCAGGGGCAAGGTGACGGATACGGTGGCAATCGTGTCTGCCTGCCGGTGAAACAGAGTGACATTACCGTCAGGCGACAGGGTGATGCGGAACTGGCGCGGCCAACCCTGGGTGCTGTGATAATCCATCAATGTCAGTGGCGGGCCAGACCCGGCAGACAGGGTGAATTCCGCCACCAAGGAGCCGCAATCCAGCAGATCCGCCGCGTGCCGCACCGCTCCGGCGGTCATCGGGCCATCGGCGTCGCACAGCGCCAGCCACCTCATGGCGCAATTCCCGGCGAGCGGCACCGGTAGCGGCGATGGCAGCGCCGGACAGCCCCGCCCGCGCGACGCCGGACGGTCGCGGGACCCGGCTGCATCGGCGCCATCGGGCCGCTGATCCGGCAACTGGCACCATCTGTGCCCGGTATCTGTGCAAGGCGGGGCTGGCGGCTGCGGGAATGACTGCGCCGTTCTTTCGGTCTGTCGCGGCGAACCGGGCGGCAGTTTGCCGCACAACGACGGGCGGTTTGACCGGGACCAACCGGTTGGAATTGCGGCGGGACAGCACCACCCCGGTCCTGCCCGGTGCGGCACCAGGCGACACCGCATCGCCAGAGCCACCGGTCGCCCGGGAGCCTGCGGCCAGCGGCAGCCCTGTCTGACCCAGCCCAGTCTGACCCAGCCCTGTCTGACCCAGCCGTGACGCCGGGGCCGACGATTGCACGGGCCAGCGGCAGCGCAGTGGCACCGGTGATGTCGGAAAGGTCTGCACCAGTAACCATGCCTGCCCCGATCGTTTGAGGTCAGCGCAAACGCGAGCGCGGGTCTTGTCCCGCCTATCCGGTGTCGTCCTGCTCTGCGGGCGATTGCCACCCGCCGTCTGCCCTGCCTCGGGTCGTATTTTGGCTGAAGGTAAGCCAGGACTCCATCCTTTCCCAGCGCTAAAACCGCCCGCTTTGCCTGCGTTGGCCCGGGTGTCATGCGCGCCACAGTTCGGGGATGGTTGCCAGGGCAGCCGGGGGGTTTACACCCGCTGACCCGCCCGTGGGTCTGAAAAGAAGCCGGGGGTTTCACACCCCCGGACCCGCCCATGGGTCAAGAAACGAAGCCGGGGGTTTCACACCCCCGGACCCGCCCATGGGTCTGAAAAGGAAGCCGGGGGTTTCACACCCCCGGACCCGTTGCGGGTCAAAAATAAGCCGGGGGTTTCACACCCCCGGACCCCTGTGGGATATTTATGAACAGAAAATGGCGCAAGGGAAGGGTTGCCCTGGTCGGACAGCGGGCGCTGCGGGCGGTTGCGACTTTGGCTGGAGCGGGGTACCCATTGGACAGGTCAAGGAGAGCGCCAATGCCGCCATTATCGCCTGTCGATCCGGTTGCCCTGACCGCCGATCTGATCCGCTGCCGGTCGGTGACGCCGGTGGAGGCTGGGGCGCTGGTGCTGCTGCAAGCGGTGCTGGAAGCTGCCGGGTTCGACTGTACCCGGGTCGACCGCGAAGGCGTGGCCAATCTGTTTGCCCGCTGGGGGCGGCGCGGCGCAAAGCGGAGCTTTGGCTTCAACGGTCATACCGATGTGGTGCCGGTGGGGGATGTTGCGGCGTGGCGGCATGATCCGTTTGGCGGCGAAATCCGCGATGGGGTGATTTATGGCCGCGGCGCCTGTGACATGAAATCCGGCGTTGCCGCCTTTGTCGCTGCTGCGGTGGATTTCGTGCGCACCACGCCGCCCGATGGCGCTGTGGTGCTGACCATCACCGGCGACGAAGAGGGCGACGGGCTGCATGGCACCCGGGCGCTGCTGGACTGGATGGCAGTGCAGGGCGAGCGGATGGCGGTCTGTCTGGTCGGGGAGCCGACCTGCCCTACCCAGATGGGGGAGATGATGAAGATCGGGCGGCGCGGTTCGATGACCGCCCATATCACGGCGCGCGGGGTCCAGGGCCATTCGGCCTATCCGCAGCGGGCCAAAAACCCGCTGAGCGCGCTGGTGCGGCTGCTGGACCGGCTGGCGTCGCGGGAACTGGACAAGGGGTCGGCGCATTTTGATGCCTCGACGCTGGCGATCACCACCATCGACACCGGCAACCCGGCCAACAACGTGATTCCGGCAGAGACGCGGGCGACGGTGAACATCAGGTTCAACGACCTTCATTCCGGGGCGTCGCTGGCGGCGTGGCTGAATGAGGAAGCCGACGCGGTGGCGGCGGCTACCGGGGTCGGGATTGCGCTGCGGCTGCAGGTGTCGGGAGAAAGTTTCCTGACCCCACCGGGGGACTTGTCGGCGCTGGTGGCGGCGGCGGTACAGGCGGAAACCGGATTGGTGCCGGTGGCATCGACCAGTGGCGGCACCTCGGATGCGCGGTTCATCAAGGACCATTGCCCGGTGGTGGAGTTCGGTCTGGTCGGGCGCAGCATGCATCAGGTCGATGAAAGTGCCGAAGTGGCGCATATCCATCAGCTCAAGGCGATCTACGGCCGGGTGCTGTGCGATTATTTCGCCGGATGATTTCGCCGGATGATTTTGCCTGACGCCGGGGTCTGTGCGTGTTAGGGGAGCCTATGAAAAACATCCCCTCCAAAGAGCAGGTTCTGGCCTGGATTGCCGAGCATCCGCAGCTGTCGGCCAAGCGTGATATTGCCAAGGCGTTCGGCATCAAGGGTGATGCGCGGATTGACCTGAAACGGCTGCTGAAAGAGCTGGAGGCCGACGGCGCATTGGAAAAAGACCATAAGCACTACCGTGATGGTGGCAGCCTGCCGCCGGTGTCGGTGCTGCTGATCCTCGCCCCGGACCGCACTGGCGACCAGTTCGCCAGGCCCTTGGAATGGCAGGGCGATGGCGCGGAACCGCGTGTGCTGTTTGTGCCGCGCAAGGCCGATGCGCCGGTGGCTGCGGGCGACCGGATTCTGGCGCGGGTCAACCCGGTTGCCGCCGCCGACCATCACTATGAGGCGCGGCTGATCCGCAAGATCGGCAGCAATCCGGTCAGGGTCGTCGGCATCTTTCGCAGCGTTGCTGACGGCGGGCGGATTTTGCCGATCGACAAGGGGGCCGACAAGGAATGGCTGGTGGCATCGGATGGCATTCACGGTGCGGTGGACGGCGAACTGGTTGAAGCGGAACAGATCGGCAAGGCGCACCGGCTGGGCCTGCCGCTGGCACGGATTGTCGACCGGCTCGGCGATCCATCGGCGCCAAAAGCGGTCAGCCTGATCGCGATTCACCAGCATGGTATCCCCGACAGCTTTCCCGATGACGCGATGGCCGAGGCGGACCGCGCGGTGCCGCAACCGTTGGGGGCGCGCGAAGACCTGCGCGGGCTGGCCCTGGTGACGATTGACCCCACCGATGCCCGCGACCGCGACGACGCGGTTTATGCCGAGGCAGACCCTGATCCCGCCAACCGGGGCGGCCATGTGGTCTGGGTCGCCATCGCCGATGTGGCCAGCTATGTCACCCCCGGTTCGGCGCTGGACCGCGAGGCGCGCAGGCGCGGCAATTCGACCTATTTCCCCGACCGGGTGGTGCCGATGCTGCCGGACCTGCTGTCGGGGGATCTGTGTTCGCTGCATCAGGGGGTGGACCGGGCCTGTATCGCGGTGCGGATGGTGCTGAACGCCGAAGGGGCCAGGATCAGCCACCGCTTTACCCGGGGCCTGATGAATTCGCGGGCGTCTTTCAGCTATGAGGAAGTGCAGGCGGCGCAGGATGGGTTGCCTTCGGAACGGGCGGCGGGGTTGATGCAATCGGTGATTGCGCCGCTTTTTGCCGCCTATGAAGCCACCAAGGCGGCGCGGGCGTTGCGCCAACCGCTGGATCTGGAACTGCCGGAACGCCGGATCGTGCTGGCCGACGATGGCCGGGTGACATCGGTGCATTTCAAGGACCGGCTGGAGGCGCACAAGCTGATCGAGGAGTTCATGATCCTGGCCAATGTCGCCGCTGCCGAGGAGTTGAACCGGCTGAAAAAGCCGCTGCTGTTCCGGGTGCATGAGGAACCGGCGCCGGAAAAGCTGGATGCGCTGCGCGCGATTGCGGTGGCTTCGGGCTTTGTGCTGGCCAAGGGGCAGGTGCTGCAAACCCGGCATCTGAACCAGTTGCTGGCCCAGGCCGAAGGCACCGATTTTGCCGAGTTGATGAACATCTCCACCCTGCGCTCGATGCAGCAGGCCTATTACGGCCCGGAGAATTTCGGCCATTTCGGGCTGGCTTTGAAGAATTACGCCCACTTCACCTCGCCGATCCGGCGTTATGCCGATCTAGTGGTGCACCGGGCGCTGATCGCCGGGCACCGATGGGGCAAGGATGGGTTAAGCGCCGAGGAAGAGGCGCGGCTGGATGAGGTCGGCCAGCACATTTCCGACACCGAGCGGCGGTCGATGGCGGCGGAACGCGATACCACCGACCGCTATCTGGCGTCGTTCCTGGCGGAACGGGTCGGCGCGGAGTTTGCCGGGCGGATTTCCGGGGTCACGCGGTTTGGCCTGTTTGTCAAGCTGGACGACAGCGGTGCCGATGGACTGGTGCCGATCCGGTCGCTGGGCCGCGAGTTCTTTGTGCATGACCCCAAGGCGCAGACCCTGATGGGGTCGGATACCGGGCTGACCCTGGGTCTGGGCGCGCGCGTGCTGGTGCGGCTGGTCGAGGCTGTGCCGGTGACCGGCGGGCTGATGCTGGAACTGCTGGAGGTGGAGGGGGCGGCGATGCCCGGCGGTGCGCGGGTGGCGCGCGGCGGCGTGGTGCGGCGCAGGGTGGGGGCTGCGCGGGCCAGGGCGGATGCCAAGGCCCGCAAGGTCAAGCGGGTGCGGCGCTAGGGGTCAGATCAACTGGCGGTGGCCCCGGGATTTGCTGGCCATGGCGCACAGGAACAGCGTCAGGGCGATCGCGGCGGCCAGCCACCAGAAAGCCCCGGCCAGACCCGCCACGCCGATGACCCGGAACAGAAAGCCAAGCGCCACCAGCCACGGGATCAGCACCGCGGCGCGCAGATACCAGTGGCGTGAATCCTCTTGCGACCCCTGCGGCAGGTAGGTGCCGGGATAATCATAGGGCAGGTCGGGCCCGGGCTGCTGCAGCGCGCAAAACGAGTGTTGGCGCAGATAGACCGCCTCGAAGATCGTGGCGATCACGCGGCGGTGGGTGAAATAACCGACGTGGGATGCGCCGGTGGAGGGAAAGTGGAAACTGGCAACCTGTTGGTTATCGACCCGGTTCACCGTCATTGCTGAACTGGCCGGGGATTGCAGCGCACCGCTGATCTGATCGCCGGGATCCCAGAAATTGATCCAGTGGATATGCGGATTGCGGTTCTTGCTGAACGGCTCGGTGCCGATGTCGCCGCGCAGGGTTTCCACCACCCGTTTGTAGCGGTGCGACGCCGAGGCATAGGATTCAAAGAAATATTCGATCTTGTCGATCGGGCTGCCCATCGTGATGAAATGCTCGATCTTTTCCAAAGGCACCGGCTTTGCCATCACATCCTGGCCCTTGATCCCAAGGCCCCGGTTGCGCCGGGTCAGTGACAGCAGGGCATCATGGGCAATGCTGGTGCCAAGGCTGTGCGACACCACCGCGACCCGGTTGCAATCGGGATCGGTCAGCACATGGGTCAGTACTTCCAGACTTTGATCCATCACCTTGTTGCGGGCCACATGCCTTTCATTGGTTTCCTCGTAAGTGGCCCAGGATTCCACATCTCCCATATAGTCAGACAGCAGCTTGCCCACCCCGGCAACGCTGGCCAGTGCCAGGGCAGCGGATATCGCCCAGGAAAAACCGGGGTTGGGGTTCAGGCCGGCCATTTGCAATAAAGTCCGGGCAAAGTCGAATTGAACCACCCAATTCAACAGGTATTGCAGCAGCATCGGCACCGCCAGACCGACCATCACCAGAGCCAGGGCAACCGTCACCAGCGCAACGGCATTGGCAAATTCGGTCTTGCGGTAGCTGGACAGCCAGTTGTCGGCCAGTGTCTCACAATCCACTATCCTGACCTGGTTGTCTTTCAGACCCTCGCGGACAAATTTCTGAAACTCGGGAAACGATCCGTTGGGATAGCGGGTCCGCGCCGGAATGCCTTCGAAATCATCATAGCGGTCCAGCAGAAACTCGAAATCTTTCGGGCGCTGCAAGCTGCCGTTTTTCAGCTGCTGTTCATACAATGCCACCAAAGCGGCGCGGCGCAGGCGCTGGCGGTCGCGCCACGGCGTCATCAGGGTGCGATAGGGCCGCATCACCTGCGAAAACATCCATTTCACGATGCGCCATGCCGATTTCTGTTCCGCCATCACCGGTGCCCAGTAGATCTCGTAAAACCGCACCTTGGGTTGGGTGCCGCCAGCGACGCCGATCAGCTTGGTTTCGATATGGCAGATGGTGCCGCCCCGGTCCGCCCGCAGCGGTTCGATCACCGGTTCGATATCGCGGATCAGCCCTTTGGGGGTGCCGGCATCGGCTTCATGGGTCAGATAGCAATCCAGACTGTCGATCAGACGACTGGTCTCTTCGTAGCGGCGCTGGCTGCCGATGCCGTGGACATAGATGACGGATGTATGTTTGGCTTTTGCCGGCTTTGAGGCAGGTGGTTCGGCCATCGGCGGTCCTCCGTGCAACGGCTGAAGCCTGCCGCGTTGCAAACTGCAAGCATGCCACAAAACGGCTGGTATCGCAACGACCGGCCTATCACCGCCCGGCGCAACGGGGTGGGGTTCCGGTGCGGCGATTTGCGCGGTAGTGTTGGCGCGAACAAAGGCAAAGGGTGGCGATGCGGCGGGCATGGGCAGGGATGGTGATCGCAAGTGTCATGCTGGGGGCCTGTGGTGGCAACCAGGGCGGTCTGGCGGCGCAATCATCGCGCGGGGCGAATGAGGTGCAGCCGTTTTCACCGAAAACCCCGGGGATGAGCGACTGGATTGCCGGGTTTCGCCCGCGTGCGCTGGCGGCGGGGATCGACCCGGCGGTGTTCGACCGCGCGTTTCGCCCCGTCGGCTACAGCGCCTATGTCGTTGATAAAGACCGCAATCAGGCGGAGTTCAGCAAGACGATCTGGGATTATCTGGACAGTGCGGTGTCGGAGGAACGGGTCGCCAACGGGCAAGCGGCACTGGCGGCCAACCGCGCGCTGCTGGAGCAGATCGAAGCGACTTATGGGGTGGAAAAAGCGGTTGTGGTGGCAGTCTGGGGGCTGGAAAGCGCCTATGGCAGCAAACGCGGTACCCTGCATGTGATCGAGGCGCTGGCGACGCTGGCCTATGACGGGCGGCGGGGGGCGTTTTTCGAACAGCAGCTGATTGCGGCGCTGAAGATCATCCAGCAGGGCGATGTCGATGTCGAGCATATGACCGGCAGCTGGGCCGGGGCGATGGGGCACACGCAGTTCATCCCGACCTCTTATCAACTGTTTGCGGTGGATTTTCACGGCGACGGCAAGCGCGACATCTGGTCGGATGATCCGACCGATGCGCTGGCCTCTACCGCGGCTTACCTCGCGAAATCGGGCTGGGTCAGCGGGCAGCCCTGGGGGGTGGAAGTGGTGCTGCCGCCGGGGTTCAATCTGGCGCAAACCGGCAAGGGCAACCGGCGGGCGGCATCGGACTGGGCGGCGCTGGGGGTGCGGGCCGCCAGTGGCGGGGTGGTGCCGGACCACGGGGCTGCGGCGATCCTGTTGCCTGCCGGGGCCAAAGGGGCTGCCTTCATGGTGTTTGGCAATTTCACCGCGATTTCGCGCTATAACAACGCCGATGCCTATGTGATCGGCGTCGGCCATCTGTCGGACCGGATCAAGGGCGGCCCGCCGATCCGCGCCGCCTGGCCGCGCGATGTGAATGAACTGACCTTTGTCGAACGGATCCTGTTGCAGGAGCGGCTGACGGCGCACGGGTTCGACACCCAGGGCGCAGACGGCACGCTGGGGCCGAATTCGGTGACGGCGATCAAGGCGTTTCAGGTTTCGGTGGGGATGGAAGCCGACGGCTATCCCGACCGGGAACTGCTGGAACGGCTGCGCTGAGGCGGGTTGAACCGGCAATTTCCGCAAGCAGCGCCTTGAGACTCGAGGCCCCGGATCAGGTCCGGGGCGGCGTGGGGTATGGGGGGCTGCGAAAGCCCTTGGTTCCCAATGACCGGAGATGGTGCTGATTGCACCGCCGGAGCCTCCGGCGGGAGTATTTTTTACGAAAAACAAACCCGGTGTCAGAAAAACGCCTGCAACCCGGTGATGGCGCGCCCCAGGATCAGGGCATGGACGTCATGGGTGCCTTCATAGGTATTCACGGTTTCCAGATTGACCATGTGGCGCATCACCGGGAAGCCATCGGAAATGCCGTTGCCGCCGTGCATGTCGCGGGCAGCCCGGGCGATGTCGAGCGCCTTGCCGCAGTTGTTGCGTTTGATCAGCGAGATCATTTCGGGGGCGGCGTTGCCCTGATCCATCAGGCGGCCCACCGTCAGGCTGGCCTGCAGCCCCAGGGTGATTTCGGTCATCATGTCGGCCAGTTTCTTCTGGTACAGTTGGGTCTGGGCCAAGGGTTTGCCGAACTGCCTGCGGTCCAGCCCATAGCTGCGGGCGGCGTGAAAACAGGCCTCGGCGGCGCCCATCACCCCCCAGGAAATGCCGTAGCGGGCGCGGTTGAGGCAGCCAAACGGGCCTTTCAGCCCTTCGACATCCAACAGCGCCTCCTCGGGTACTTCGACGTTCTGCAGCACGATCTCGCCGGTGGTCGAGGCGCGCAGCGACAGTTTGCCGGCGATTTTCGGGGCGCTGAGGCCTCGCGTCCCCTTGTCCAGCACAAAGCCGCGGATCTTGCCGCCGTGGCTTTCCGATTTGGCCCAGACCACGAAGACATCGGCAATCGGCGCGTTGGATATCCACATCTTGGAGCCGTTCAGCACATAGCCCCCGGCGACCTGTCGCGCCGTGGTTTTCATGCCGCCGGGGTCGGACCCGGCGTCGGGTTCGGTCAGGCCAAAGCAGCCGATCCATTGGCCCGACGCCAGCTTTGGCAGGTATTTCTGCCGGATTGCTTCAGAGCCATAGGCATAGATCGGGTACATCACCAGGCTAGATTGCACCGACATCATCGAGCGATAGCCGCTGTCGACCCGTTCCACCTCGCGGGCGATCAGGCCGTAAGCCACATAGCTGGACCCAAGGCCGCCATATGCCTCGGGGATCGTCACCCCCAGCAGGCCCATGTCGCCCATTTCGGCGAAGATCGCCGGGTCGGTGACCTCATCGCGGTAGGCTTGCGTTACCCGGGGGCTGAGCTTTTCGGCGGCATAGGCGGCGGCGGCACTCTGCAGCATCCGTTCTTCGTCGGTGAGTTGGGCGTCAAACCGGAACGGGTCTGACCAATTGAACTGCCCCAGTTCCGGGCGTGATTGCGGCGACAGCGCCATCATGTGGCCTGTTGAATTGCGGCCTCAATCGAGGCCTCCAGAATCGCCAGCCCCTCATCCAGTTGATCGAACGGAATGGTCAGCGGCGGCAACAGCCGGATCACATTGGCGCGGGTGCCACAGGTCAGCAGGATCAACCCGCGCGCCTCTGCCTCGGCCACAATCGCATTGGTCAGGGGGGCATCGCCGTCATTGCTGGCGCGGTTGGTCACCAGTTCAAACGCATTCATCGCGCCAAGGCCACGGATGTCGCCAATCGGCTCCATTCCCTGCCGTGACGCCAGGTTTTCCAGAAACGGGCGGATGCGGTTGCCGATCTCGGTGGCGCGGGCGCAGAGATCCTCGTCCTTGATGACCTGCAACACCGCATTGGCGGCGGCAACCGCGATGGGATTTCCGGCATAGGTGCCGCCGAGGCCCCCGACATTCGGGGCATCGACAATTTCGGCGCGGCCGGTGACGGCGGACAGCGGGAAGCCGCCCGCCAGCCCCTTGGCCATGGTGACAAGATCGGGGACAACGCCGGCGTGCTGGATGCCGAACATGGTGCCGGTGCGGCCCATGCCGGCCTGAATCTCATCGGAAATCAGCAAGATGCCGTGCTTGTCGCACAGGGTCCGCAAGGCGCGCAGCCAGGAATAGGGGGCGATGTTGAAGCCGCCCTCGCCCTGCACCGGTTCGACGATGATCGCCGCCACCCGCTCCGGGTCGATGTTGGAGGCAAAGATGCGGTCGATGGCGGCGAGGCTTTCCGCCTCGGTCACGCCGTGGAAAGCATTGGGGAACGGGGCATGCACCACTTCGGCAGGCATCGGGCCGAAGCCTTTCTTGTACGGCACCACCTTGCCGGTCAGCGCCATTCCCATCAGGGTGCGGCCATGGAAGGCGCCGGAAAAGGCGATGATGCCGGAGCGGCCGGTGAAGGCGCGGGCCATCTTGATCGCGTTTTCCACCGCTTCGGCACCGGTGGTGACCAGCATGGTCTTTTTTTCGAAATCACCGGGAACGATGCGGTTCAGCTCTTCCGCCAGGGTCAGATAGCCCTCGAACGGGGCGACGTTGAAACAGGTGTGGGTAAAGGCCAGCGCCTGCTGAGCCACCGCTGCCATCACGGTTGGGTGGCGGTGACCGGTGTTGTTGACCGCGATGCCAGAGGCGAAATCCAGATACCGCTTGCCATCGGCATCCCACAGTTCGGCATTTTCGGCGCGGACGGCATAGATGCCCTTGGTGGAGACCCCGCGCGCCACCGCTTTGGTGCGGCGGGCGGCAAGGGCTGCATTGGCGGATGTGGCGGTCATGACGAATCCTTCCTGGTGATGCGGCTGGGATAGCATAGCGCAGGATTCTGAGCAATGCTTTGCCGCTGTTCTTGCGCCGCGTTGCGGCCGGGCCTATGGTCCGGCTGGACAGCGGAGGCGGCGATGCAGGAGTTTGACGTGGGTGGCAGGCTCAAATCCCTGCGGATTTCGGCGGGTCTGTCGCAGCGCGCCCTGGCCGAGGCCTCGGCGGTGCCGCATGGCCAGGTGTCGATGATCGAAACCAACCGCTCCAGCCCCTCGGTCGCCAGTTTGCGCAAGATACTGGGCGGTCTGGGGGTTTCGATGGCTGAGTTCTTTGAACCTGACGCCCTGGCGACCGGGGAAGTGTTCTTTGCCCCCGCCGATTTTCACGACCTGACGACGCGGCTGGTGGCTGACGGCGACACCGAGGGCCGGGTGAGTTTTCGCCAGGTGGGCGATGCACGGGCGCATGGGTTGCAGATCCTGCATGAGCGTTATGCCCCCGGCGGCGATACCGGCGAAGTGATGCTGGAGCATGCGTCACATGAAGGCGGCATTGTGATTTCCGGTGCCGTGGAGGTGACGATAGGGGACCGGGTCCGGGTGTTGGTGGCAGGCGAGGCCTATCTGTTCGACAGCAGCCTGCCGCACCGGTTCCGCAACCGGGGCGATGTCGAGGCCGTGGTGATTTCGGCCTGTGCCCCGCCGTATTTGTGAGAATTGTGCGTTGGGGCGGAAGCCGGGGGGTTTCACACCCCCCGGACCCCCCGTGGGATATTTATGAACAAGAAATGGGGGAAGTTCAGAAGCGCTTCCGCGCCTTCAACGCCGCCGAAATCGTGCCATCATCCAGATAATCCAACTCACCGCCGATCGGCACCCCCTGCGCCAGCGACGACAGGGTGACCCCGGTGCCTGCCAGGAGGTCGGCGATGTAATGCGCCGTGGTCTGGCCTTCGACGGTGGCGTTCAGCGCCAGGATCACCTCGGTGATGCTTTCGGCCGCGATGCGCGACAGCAGGCGGGGGATCCGCAGTTCGGCGGGGCCGACGGCATCGAGCGCCGACAGGGTGCCGCCCAGCACATGATAGCGCCCCTTGAAAGCGCCGCCGCGTTCCAGCGCCCACAGATCCGCCACGTCTTCGACCACGCAAATCTCGCCGGTGGCGCGTTTTTCGGAGGCGCAGAGGTCGCAGATGTCACTGGTGCCGATATTGCCGCAGTTCAGGCATTCGCGCGCTGTTGCTGCCACCTGTTTCATTGCTTCGGCCAAGGGTGCCATCAGAAAGGCGCGTTTCTTGATCAGATGCAGCACCGCGCGCCGGGCCGAGCGCGGGCCAAGGCCCGGCAGCTTGGCCATCAGGTCGATCAGCGCCGCGATGTCTTTGGGGGCTTCGCTCACCGTGTCCTCAGAACGGCAGTTTCATGCCGGCGGGCAGGCCCATGCCTTCGGTCAGTTTGGCCATTTCCGCCTGATAGCGGTCGGCGGCGCGGGCTTGCGCATCCTTGATCGCGGCCAGAATCAGGTCTTCGACCACCTCTTTTTCCGATGCGACAAGGATCGACGCATCGATGGTCAGGGCGGTGATGGTGCCTTTGCCGGTTGAGGTGGCGCGCACCAGGCCTGCGCCGCTTTCGCCCGTCACCGTCAGCGCCGTCAGCTCTTCCTGGATCGCCGCCATCTTGGACTGCATCTCCTGTGCGGCTTTCAGCATCTTGCCCATGTCGCCGAGGCCTGCAAGACCGCCGCCCAGACCACCCGCCAGCCCCCCTGCCAGCCCCCCCAATCCCTTCAGCATTCCATCATCCTTTCAATCCTGTTCAAACGGGTCCCATTCATCCTCGACTTCAGGCAGCGCCATTGCGGCGGCCTGACCCAAGAGGGATTCCGGCGTTCTTATTTCCGATATTTTCGCGCCGGGAAAGGCGGCAAGCACCGCCTGTACCAGCGGCAATTGCATCACTTCCGCCTCCAGCGCCAGCCTGTCGCTGTCGCGTGCTTCGGAAATGGTGGCGGCACCGCCTGCGTTGACCAGCGTCACCGCCCAGCGTTGGCCGGTCCAGCTTTGCAGGCGCTGGGCCAGGCGGGGGGCCAGATCGCGTGGCGCATCGGCCGAGGGCTGAAACTCGATCCGGCCTTGGGTATAGCGGGCAAGGTGCAGGTGGCTTTCCACCTCGACCAGCAGCTTCATGTCGCGGTTGCGGCGGATCAGCGCCACCACATCGTCAAACTGGGCGTAGGCAGTGAGACCATCGGGTGAGGGCACCAGCGCCGGGGCTGCGGACCCGATCTGGGTACGGACAAGCTGCGGTGCCTGCATCCGGGGGCCGGGGGTCGGCGGCGCGGGGCGCGGTGGGGTGACTGTGGCGGCTGCGGCATTGGGTGCCGGGGTCGACTGCAGCTTGCGGATCAGGGTTTCCGGGTCCGGCAATTCCGCCACATGGGTCAGCCTTATCAGCGCCATTTCGGCGGCCATCATGGTGTTGGGGGCCAGCGCCACCTCTTCCAGCGCTTTGAGCAGCATCTGCCACATCCGCGTCAGCGCCCGCATCGGCAGGGCAGCCGCCATCTGCAAGCCGCGCCCGCGTTCATCGGGGCTGATCGTCGGGTCATCCGCGGCAGCGGGAGAGATCCGGATCACCGAAATCCAGTGCGTCACCTCGGCCAGATCGCGCAGCACCGCCACCGGGTCGGCGCCATCGGAATATTGCGCCGCCAGTTCGGCCAGCGCCGCCACCGCATCGCCGCGCATCACCTGATCGAACAGATCGAGCACCCGGCCGCGGTCGGCCAGCCCCAGCATGGTGCGGACCTGATCGGCGGTGGCCTCGCCCGCGCCGTTGGAAATCGCCTGATCCAACAGCGATGTGGCATCGCGGGCCGAACCCTCCGCCGCACGGGTGATCAGCGCCAAAGCGTCATCGGTGATCAGTGCGTTTTCGGCGCTGGCGATGCGGCGCAGCAGGGCGATCATCACCTCCGGCTCGATCCGGCGCAGGTCGAACCGTTGGCAGCGCGACAGCACCGTGACCGGCACTTTGCGGATTTCCGTGGTGGCAAAGATGAATTTCACATGGGCCGGTGGTTCTTCCAGGGTTTTGAGCAGCGCGTTGAAGGCGTTGGTCGACAGCATGTGCACTTCGTCGATGATGTAGATCTTGTAGCGGGCCGAGGCGGCGCGGTAATGCACCGAGTCGATGATTTCGCGGATGTCACCGACGCCGGTGTGGGAGGCGGCATCCATCTCGATCACATCGACATGGCGGCCTGCGGTGATGGCGCGGCAAGGCTCGCAGGTGCCGCAGGGTTCGGTGGTCGGGCCACCGGTGCCGTCCGGGCCGATGCAGTTCAGCCCTTTGGCCACGATCCGCGCCGTGGTGGTTTTGCCGATGCCGCGGATGCCGGTCAGCATGAAAGCATGGGCGATGCGGTCAGCGGCAAAGGCGTTTTTCAGCGTTTGCACCATGGCGTGCTGACCATAGAGGTCGGCAAAGGTCTGCGGCCGGTATTTCCGGGCCAGGACCTGGTAGGCGGGGGCGGCGGTGTCGGACATCGGACGGGGGTTTCCGGATTCGGGGCCAGATAGTGGTTCGAGGTCAGGGTAAGCGGGTTGGGGGGCAAGGTCCATGGCGGGGTTTGGGGATTGCCGTGCCAGCCCGTTGCAGTCATTCGTGCCCGAATTTTCTGCGAAAATTCAGATTTTTCGTGGAAAAATCGGTTTTCGGGGGCAAGCTCACCGGGTCGCCATCTCTGGCGTCAACAGATGCCGCAGCAGCGCCACCGGGTGGGTTTTCAGGGTCAGCCGCATCGCCACGTAATCCTCCACCACCTGTTCGCCCATGGTCATGGCGCGCAGATGCACCGCCGGTTCGACAATGCCTTCGCCATCCAGATCGCGCGAAAACAGCGGCAGCGGCGCATCCCCGGCCAGCGCCTTGGCGGCCCACAAAGCCTCGCGGCGGCCAAGGCCAAGGGCGGCAAAGGCATCGGCTTCGGCCAGCCTTGTCACCACCGCCGGTGCCAGACCGGCGCGGCGCCACAGGTCTTCAACCGCCGGGTAGCCATTGGCGCGGGCGGCGGTGATCCAGTGGGCGTCCTCCTCGGCCAGACCCTTGATCTGGCGAAACCCCAGCCGCAGCGCCAGCCCGCCCCTGCCATCGGGTTCCATCACATTGTCCCAGTAACTGGCGTTGATGCAGACCGGCCGCACCGCAACGCCATGTTCGCGGGCATCGCGGACAATCTGCGCCGGGGCATAGAACCCCATCGGCTGGGAATTCAGCAGGGCACAGGCAAAGATGCCGGGATGGTGTTGCTTGATCCAGGCAGAGGCATAGACCAGCAGCGCGAACGAGGCGGCGTGCGATTCAGGGAACCCGTAACTGCCAAAGCCCTCGATCTGGGCAAAGCAGCGGGCGGCGAAATCCTCGGGGTAGCCATTGGCGCGCATGCCCGCCATGAACCGGCCCTGAAACTCGGTGACATTGCCGTGTTTCTTGAAGGTGGCAAGGGCGCGGCGCAGGCGGTCGGCCTCATCGGGCGAAAAACCGGCGCCGATGATGGCGATCTGCATCGCCTGTTCCTGAAACAGCGGCACGCCAAGGGTCTTGCCCAATACCCGGCCCAGCGCATCCGATGGGAACTGCACCACCTCCTGGCCGTTGCGCCGCCGCAGGAACGGGTGAACCATGTCGCCTTGAATCGGACCGGGGCGGATGATCGCCACCTGAATCACCAGATCATAGAAACAGCGCGGCCGCATCCGGGGCAGAAAGTTCATCTGGGCCCGGCTTTCCACCTGAAACACCCCCAGGCTGTCGGCTTTGCACAGCATGTCATAGGTGGCGGGGTCTTCGGGCGGCAGGGTGGCAAGGGTGTAGCCGGTCTGGTGGTGCTGCCCGATCAGATCGAACGCCTTGCGGATGCACGACAGCATCCCCAGCGCCAGCACATCGACCTTCAATATCCCCAGTGAATCGATGTCATCCTTGTCCCAGCAGATCACGGTGCGGTCTTCCATCGTGGCGTTTTCCACCGGCACCAGTTCATCGAGCCGCCCTTCGGTGATGATGAAACCGCCGACATGCTGCGACAGATGGCGGGGAAAGCCCTGAATCTGCTGAATCAGATCCAGCGTCTGGGTCAGCCTTTTGTCGGCCGGGTCAAGGCCGACTTCGCGCAAGCGTTCCTCGGCGAGGGCCTTCATCGAGCCATAGCCCCAGATCTGTGACGACAGCGCCGACAGGGTGTCTTCGGTCAGCCCCATCGCCCTTCCCACTTCACGCACCGCGCGTTTGCCGCGATAATGGATCACCGTGGCACAGAGACCGGCACGGTGGCGGCCATAGCGTTCATAGATATGCTGGATCACCTCTTCGCGGCGTTCATGTTCGAAATCCACGTCGATGTCGGGCGGCTCGTTGCGGGCCTCAGAGACAAAGCGTTCAAACACCATGGTGCCGATTTCGGGGGAAACCGAGGTGACGCCAAGCGCATAGCACACCACCGAATTGGCGGCGGAACCCCGGCCCTGGCACAGGATGCCCCGGCCCCTGGCAAAGGCCACGATGTCATGCACCGTCAGGAAATAGGGTTCATAGCCCAGCTTGCCGATCAGCGCCAGTTCATGCGCCACCATGCCACGCACCCGGTCGGTTGCGCCTTGCGGATAGCGCCAATCGAGCCCCGCCAGGGTCAGCCGTGCCAGCCTTTGCGGTGCTGTCTCCCCGGCGGTGAGTTCCGACGGATACTCATAGCGCAATTCATCGAGCGAAAAGGTGAGGCGGGCGGCAATCTCGCCCGAGCGATGCACCGCCGCCTCGTGCCCGGTGAACAGCCGCAGCATTTCCGCCTCGGAGCGCAACCGCCGTTCGGCGTTGGCCTGCGCCTGCCGCCCCAGTTGTTCAATGCGCAGACCAAGGCGGATCGCGGTCAGCACATCGGTCAGCCGCCGCCGCGCCGCGTGGTGCATCAGCGGGGTGGCAGAGGCGACGGTGGGCAGCCCCAGTCTGGCGGCCTGGGCGGCGATGGCATCGAACCGGGCGCGGTCCTGACCATCATAGGCAGGGGCCAGCAGCAGCGACACCTGCCCGGGAAAGCGGCGCGCCAACGACTGGACATGCGTCACCGTGTCTGCCGCGCCGCCGGTCACCGGCGGGATCGGCGTTGCCGGGGCGTGCGGCGCGGAATGCACCAGAAGCTCGATCCCCTGCCCCCAGTCCAGCAGATCGCCCAGCGCCAGATCGCAGCTGCCCTTGGCGGCGCGCAACCGGCCAAGGCTGACCAACCGGCTCAGCCGCCCCCAGGCCATCCGGTCGCGGGGCAGCGCGGTCACGGTAAAGCCATCCGCCAGCACCAGCCGTGCCGCCGGGATCAGCCGGGGTGCTGTCCGGTAGGGCGGGGCTTCCCCCGCCTCTGCCCCCGCCTCTGCCCCCGCCTTCGCCCCCGCCTTTGCCGCCAGCCGCAGGGCGCGGGCGACTTCACGCGCCTCGGTATGGGCGCGGACAATGCCTGCCACCGAGTTTTCATCCGCCACCGCCAGCCCCGGCAGCCCCAGTTCGGCGGCACGGCGGATATAATCCTCGGGGTGCGACCCGCCGGTGAGAAAGGTGAAATTGCTGGTGGCGGACAGTTCAACAAAGGCCATGGCGGGATTTCGGGCTGAGTTCGGTGGGAAAGCGCCACTATATTCACGGTTTGTTCTATAAGCGAGTCCCATTCCGGCGCGAAACCGGGTAGCGGCGCACCGGAAAGGTTGAGTAGGTGGCCTGCCCCGGCTATCTTGTGGCGGCACCCGAGAGGCACCGATGAACAAGACCCTGCGCCGCACCGCCACCCTGCCCGCCCCGGAAAGCCCTGCCGGCGACACCCCGGCACAGACCACGTTTGACGGCGGGCTGGATGCCGTGGTGTCGCTGTGGCAACGCCGGCGCCGGGCCATGGTCTATGCCGGGGATGAGGCACTGGCACCGCTGGATGCCGATCTGGCGGCGCTGGCCGCGACCAGACTGGTGGTGGAACCGCTGCCACCTGGGGCCAAACTGACCGGCTATGCCGCCAAGCGGATCGAAATCGCCGGGACACTGGCCGGAAAATCGGAACTGGCGCTGCTGAACGGTCTGCTGATCGCCAATCTGCGCAAACGGCGCTGGCCTGCCCATGGCCCCGCGCTGTTTCAGCGGATCTGGGTGGAACAGGGTGCGGCGTTGCTGGCGGAACTCGATACCCGCTGGCTGATTTCATCGGCCATCACCTTTTCCGATCATGGCGTGAATGAGCGGCAGCGGCGCACCGGACAGGCGCTGGCGGTGCTGTTTTCGCTGATGAAGCTTTATGAATATGAACGGCTTTATGCCGGGCAGTATCCCGATGTGGCCTTTGCCAGCACCAAACGGGTGGTGGCACCGCTGCCGATGGGAATGGAGCCGTTTTCGCTGACCACCGGCGGGCTGGATGTGAACCTGATCGCGCCGATCTGGGAAGAGGCGCGGCGCGACACGGTGATTGCCCCGCTGGCGCGGCACCTGTTGCAGGTGCTGGATGGCGATGGCGGCACCCTGTTCCGCCGGTTGAAACTGATGCGGCAGGAGCGGATGGTGCTGCTGCAGCGCAAACAGAGGCGACAGGAGAAACGGGCGGCAGCGGCGAAACAGGGTTAACCCGGCTGGCGCTGATCATCCGGGATGGAACAGATGGCGAATTCTGAACCGCCATAGAAAAAACACTTGGCTCTTGGTTAAGAGTGATTCCTACGGACCCTTGAAGGGACGCTTTTCGATTGACCAAGGTCGCACAGAAATCCCCTCCCCCTTCATGGGGAGGGTCAGGGTAGGGGTCGCTCAGGCCAACGGCCCTTTGAGTTGACCGTTTGGCCTGCCGTCCCGGATGAAGCGTAGGGTGTCGTGCAAGCACGCACCTGTCTGTCGGGAATGCGTGCTTGCACGCACCTGTCTGTCGGGAATGGTGCGTGCAAGCACGACACCCTACCTCAAAATCCCAGCCTCAGCGTTCATTCAGCGGCGCGGCAGGTCAGCCATGCGGGCCGTTGGTATCAGGCCGCTGATCTTGCGCGAAATTCTATCCCAAACTCAAGCGCTGGGGCGACCCTCACCCCGGCCCTCCCCACGAAGGGGGATGGCGAGCAAGGGTCACTTCAAGGGACCGTTGGTATGAGTCCCACCGCAAGCCTTAGGATGGGTGCAACCCGCCGTGCTGACCGCGACCCTTTGAGTTGGGTTCAACCGCACCATTTCCGATAAGTGGCACGCGCGCCCCCCCAATCCTTACCAAACTCTTAAACCACCCCGCTAACCCCTTGATTTCCCACATCCCAAATCCGTCCCGCCCCGGGACATCACCCCACCAGCCCGCGCACCCCGCCGGTCTGCCCCCGGTCCAGCAGCAGGTGGTCCAGCACCACCAAAGCCATCATCGCCTCCCCCACCGGCACCGCCCTGATCCCGACACAGGGGTCGTGCCGCCCCTTGGTCACGATCTCGGTTTCCACCCCCGCCTTCGTCACCGTCCGCCGGGGCGTCAGGATCGACGAGGTCGGCTTCACCGCGAACCGCACCACCACATCCTGCCCGGTGGAAATGCCGCCCAGAATCCCGCCCGCATGGTTCGACAGAAACTCCGGCCCCGCCGCCGCCATCCTGATCTCATCGGCATTGTCGACCCCGGTCAAGGCAGCCACCGCCATGCCATCACCGATTTCCACCCCTTTGACCGCGTTGATCGACATCATCGCCGCCGCCAGATCGGCATCCAGCTTGCCATAAATCGGCGCCCCCAACCCCGCCGGAACCCCGCGCGCCACCACCTCGATCACCGCACCGACCGAGTTGCCGCTTTTGCGCAGGCTGTCCAGATAACCTGCCCACTCTGTCGCCGCAGCCGCATCCGGCGACCAGAACGGATTGCGCTCGACCTCGGCCAGATCGAACCGCGCCCGGTCGATGCCATGTGCCCCCATCTGCACCATGTAGCCCACGATCGACACCGCAGGCGCCAGCACCGCCAGCACAGCCCTTGCCACACCCCCTGCTGCCACCCGCGACGCGGTTTCGCGCGCCGAGGACCGGCCGCCGCCGCGATGATCGCGCAGCCCGTATTTCAGGTGATAGGTGATGTCGGCATGGCCGGGGCGAAAGGCCTGGGCGATATCACCGTAATCCTTGGACCGCTGATCGGTATTGCGGATCGACAACTGGATCGGGGTGCCGGTGGTGACACCCTCGAACACGCCCGACAGGATCTCCACCGCATCGGCTTCCTGCCGCTGGGTGGTGTATTTGTTCTGCCCGGGTTTGCGCCGGTTCAGCCAATGCTGGATCATCCCCGGGTCGAGAATGATCCCCGGTGGGCAGCCATCGACAGTGGCACCAATCGCAGGCCCGTGACTTTCGCCCCAGGTGGTGACGCGGAACAGGTGACCAAAGGTGTTAAAGCTCATGCCGACGCTCCTTTTGCCCTTTGCGGCATAACGGCCGCCCTGTTGCGGCTCAAGGGGTTTCGGTTTGCTGCGGGTTTTCCGCTGCCACAGGGGTTGAAAAGCGCAGCGGCAACCACATTTCCCACCTGCGGGCCGGGCCCCTCTGACGATGCAAGTCGTGATGTCGGACCGCAATCGGGAAATCACGCGCCCGATGGTCAAGCCCGGCTTTCTGCCCTTCAGACTGCCCCATCAGCCTGTCCACCGTGCGCGATAACCATAGGGATATCGGGGATGGACGTTGTGTTTGGGTTGTTTCTGGGAACACCGGTCTGGATGTGGCTGTTTTTTGTCGGGCTGGTTGGGGTGCTGCTGGCGCTGGATCTCGGCATTCTGAACCGGGGCAACCGGGAAATCGGGGTTGGCCAGAGCCTGAAACTGTCGGCGCTGTACATCACGCTTGGCACCCTGTTTGGCAGCTTTGTCTGGTGGCAGTCCGGGGCAGAGGCGGCAAAACTGTATCTGACCGCCTTTGTGGTTGAAAAGACCCTGGCGATGGACAATGTCTTTGTCATTGCGCTGATTTTCGGCTTTTTCGCGATTCCGCGGGTCTATCAGCACCGGGTCCTGTTCTGGGGTATCCTGGGGGTGATTGTGCTGCGCGGCATCATGATCGGCCTCGGGGCAACGCTGGTGGCGCATTATGCCTGGCTGCTTTATGTCTTTGCCGGGTTCCTGATCTTTACCGGCATCAAGATGATGATCACCGATGATCAGCACTTGGATGTGTCGGCCAACCCGGTGCTGCGCCTGCTGAAGCGGTTGTTCCGGGTGACGGACGGGTTGCGCGGCAGTGCGTTTTTCGTGCGCGAGGCTGATGCAACTGGCCGCATCGCCACCTTTGCCACCCCGCTGTTTCTGGCGCTGGTGATGGTGGAAATCGCCGATCTGGTGTTTGCCGTCGATTCGGTGCCGGCGGTCTTTGCCATCACCACCGATCCGTTCATCGTCTATACCTCGAACGTCTTCGCGATTCTGGGTCTGCGGGCGCTGTATTTCGCGCTGTCGGCGATTCTGTACCGGTTCCACTATCTGAAATATGCGCTGTCGATCCTGCTGATCTTCATCGGGTCCAAGATCTTTGTGGCGGATCTGATGGGATGGCAGAAATTCCCGGCCAATTGGTCGCTGGCCATTACCCTGGTGATCCTGACGGCCGGTGTGCTGTTTTCGCTGTGGAAAACCCGCGGTGACGCCAGGGCTGCACGGGCGCACTGACCGGTCTGCCGGGTGCGGGGGGCAACTGCCCCTTGCACCCGGCAGCCATCGGTCTATGGTCGACCACACCTCGGGGTGCCCGGATACGGGCTGAGATGCGCAAGCGGACCCGTTGAACCTGACCCGGATCATACCGGCGGAGGGAAGGTGCATCGGAATCTCTCCATGCCCGACCACCCGTCGCAATTGGAGAGTGCGATGAAAGCCCTGACCCTTGCGATCGGTGTTTCCTGCCTTGCCACCCTGGCAAACGCTGAAACACCGGTTCTGACAGTGATGACCTATGACAGCTTTACCGCCGAATGGGGCCCCGGCCCGGTGGTGGAACAGGCGTTCGAAGCGACCTGTGCCTGCGATCTGGTGTGGCAGACCGCCGGTGACGGTGCCGCCCTGCTGGCCCGCGCCCGGCTCGAAGGCGGCAACGGCGATGCCGATGTGCTGCTGGGGCTGGATACCAGCCTGATGGCCGATGCCGCAGCCACTGGCCTGTTTGCGCCGCATGGGCCGGTTGGCAGCTTTGCGCTGCCGGTGGCGTGGGATGATGCGGTCTTTGTGCCCTATGACTGGGGCTGGTTCGCCATGGTCTATGACAAGACCCGCCTGACCACCCCCCCCACCGGTTTCGAGGCTTTGGCGGCATCTAACCTGCGCATCGTGATTCAGGACCCGCGATCCTCGACCCCCGGCCTGGGATTGCTGCTGTGGGTCAAAGCCGCCTATGGCGACCGGGCACCCGAAATCTGGACCGGACTTGCCGACAATATCGTGACAGTGACCGAAGGCTGGTCCGAAGCCTACGGCCTGTTTCTGGCTGGCGAGGCCGACATGGTGCTGAGCTACACCACTTCGCCGGCCTATCACCTGATTGCCGAGGGTGATGACAGCAAGGCCGCAGCCCGCTTTGCCGAAGGGCATTATCTGCAGATCGAAGTGGCGGCCAAACTGGCATCGGCGGATCAACCGGCGCTGGCGGATCAGTTCCTGAGCTTCATGCAATCCCCGGCGTTTCAGACCGCCCTGCCGACCACCAACTGGATGTATCCCGCTGTGGCGCTGGCGGATGGGTTACCTGCCGGATTTGATACCCTGATCCAGCCGGAAACGTCGCTGTTGATGACAGCCGAACAGGCACAGGCGGCGCGGGGCCCGGCATTGGCCGAATGGCTGACGGCCCTGAGCCGATAGGGCGGGTTGCGCGGAATGATGTCCGGGAACCGCCATTCCCAAAAACCCCGCGCTGCCCCGGGCCTGACCCGGGGCCCCGAGTCCCATGGCACAACGGTCGGGGCCCCGGGTCAGGCCCGGGGCGGCG
>JAYTDA010000136.1:0-1620 GCA_043736155.1 Paracoccaceae bacterium
GGTATACAGCTGTTTTTGCTTGGGATTCATCCGGGCGATATCCATCAGCAGACAGACATCCACGGTGTTGAAAGCGCGGTCAACAAAGGCCCCATCGCCGACCATGCCACCCAGCCGCAGATAGGCTTTGATCAGGGCCGGGGTCTCCAACATGGCTTGGCGGCGATCAATCTTATCGGGCGGCAGCAGGTCCATCGGGGCATAGGTCCGGGCGCAGACTCGCAATTCCGGCGGGGCCAGATGATGCCGATGCAGATAGGATAACGGCTGTGCCAAACGCTGCGGCTCTTGGCCATGAAACGACGCGACACCGAACAGCACTTCGATCTGGTGGTCTGCAATATAATCGGCCAACCCATGCCACAAATGATACATCGCCGTGCCGCCGCGATAAGCCGGATGCAGGCAGGACCGACCCAGTTCCAGCAAATTGCGACCCGATCCGCGCAACACCGACAGGTCATATTCATCCTCGGAATAATACTGTCCCAACCGGCGCGCGCCCGCGTCACCCAGCAACCGATAGACTCCGACCACCTGATCGGTCACTGGCAGCAGCGGATCGATCAGCAGCAGATGGTCAAAGACCGCGTCAAACCGGTCACGCTCCAGCCCAAGGTCATGGTCAACCAACGGGCCATCGCCGCCTAATTCCTGCACAAACACCCGGTAGCGCAGCCTTTGGGCGGCCAACAGGTCACTTTCGCCCCGGGCCAGTCGCACCGCGAATGTCGGGCTCTGGATCATCATATGGCTTCCCGGACCCTTTTTGTCAGTTGGCACTTTCTAGGGCGACAGGCGAGCCTTGGCAACTCTGCCCGGTCACGTCGCGGCAAGGGGGGTAACCAGATGGCCAGTCATAATTGACTAAAAATTAACTGTTGCTACCGTAAGTTGCAGAAAAAGCGTGTGTTACAGGGAGACGATGATGAGTGATACGTGGGCGCTATCAAGGACGACTTTTCCTTGTTCCCGGAAATTCACCGTGATCCGGCCGCCAATATTCGACTGCACCTGCCCCACACCCCAATCCGGCTGGTCCGGGTGGCGCACCAGCATGCCGGGGGCCAGAATCGCGTTCAGGTTGCTCATGCGTGTCTCCTCATGATCCGGCGGGATGATATTACCGCGCTTGTCGGCTCGCGCATTTGTCACGACCTTATCAGCCCTTTGGGGGCGATCGGCAACGGGGTCGAACTTTTGGCCATGTCAGGCATTGCCCAAAGCCCGGAAATGGCGCTGATTGCCGAAAGCGTTGAGAACGCCAATGCCAAGATCCGGTTTTTCCGCGTCGCCTATGGCGGTGCCACCGAAGAACAGACCATCAGCCGGACCGAGATTACCTCGACCCTCTCCGCCGCCGCGCGAGGCGGCCGGCTGAGCTATTTTTGGGAGGCAGAGGGCGAACAGCCGCGCCGCGATGTGCGTATCGCTTTCCTGCTGCTGCAATGCTTTGAATCCGCCATGCCACGCGGCGGCGATATCACTATCCGCCGGGTCGATGCTGGCTGGGAACTGGTCGCGGAAAGCGGCGGGTTGAGGATTGAGCAGTTGCTCTGGGACAGCCTGACCAACCCCCGCCTGCGGATCAGCGTCAATCCGGCGCAAGTCCAGTTCGCG
>JAYTDA010000137.1:0-1798 GCA_043736155.1 Paracoccaceae bacterium
TCAGCGCGAGCAAAGCTATTCCGAGCGGCAATTGTACGAGGCCGCACTAGAGCGTCTGACGCGTGAGATTGCCGCTGTGGCTGGCAATGACGAAAATGCAGCGGCCAAGGAAATTGGCTCGGTTCTGGTAGGGCGGGCAGCCTAGTCTGCCGACTTGGGCTATGACATGGGGGCGTGACTGCGGGCACGTCCCTATTTTTATGAATTTTGCATGATGTTCGGGTGCAGTTGTCGCTCAGGATCAGGCAAGTCGACCGCGACTGCGCGTTCCCGGTCTACCGCGTTGCCCGCCGCAATAATTCCACCACGTCGGGCCGCGACAGCAGGCTTTCCTGCACTTCGTAATCCTGATGCATACGGTGGGCGTGGTCGGCCCCGATCGGGACGGCAGCACGGGTGCGTGGGTCAATCAACAGGCTTTCAGCGGCGATCCCTTCGGCAAAGATAATCTGGTGGTCATCAAACAGCAGTTGGAAATATTCGACAAAACCGCCGTCCTGTTGCCAGACGGTGGCCCCGTTGATCAGATGGCGCACTTTGACCATCACCTCGGCCCGGCCCGCCCCCAGATTATCCTGCCGCTGATAGATGAAAATCCGGTGGTCGGGGGACATGACCAGATCATTTTCGTTGTGCAGCACGCCCTTGCGGATCACCACGGGCGCAAAATCGCCAACAGCACGCAGGGTATTCTGGCCGATCCAGCGGATCGCTTGCGGGCCATCGTCGCGGGTCAGAACCTTGTCACCGACCACCAAATCCTCGACCCGGACCTGCGCCCCGCTGGCCATTGTGATGTGGGTCCCCCGGGTGAACGACACGCAGGCCACCTCGGCCAACCGGGTGGTGGCGGCATGCCGGTCAAGACCCACCAACCGGTAATCGGTTTTCGGGGTCAGCTTGGCGAGGGGGAGCAAATAGACCTCGGCAATCGCGTTTTCTTCGACTTCGACCAGCACCAAAGCTTCGTAAGTGGTACTGTCGCGGGCCATCAGAGTGATACAGCAATCCAGATGCAGCGTGTTCCCAGCGGTTCCTGATTGCGTCGCGGGGGAAATTTCAAAACTGGACCCGCCCACCCCCTCGGTCACTGACAGTTCGCAGCGTTGCGCCGTGTCCGACAGTTGATAGACATCATCCAGTACCAGATCATCAGCGACCGAAATCATGTCCCCCTCGGCCACGCCGTCGGTCACGACAAACCCTTGCGCCCGGAAAACCGGCAGCTTTTGGATCGCGCGATGTGCGGACGGATCAGTCATGGGATTTTCATTGGCATAAGGCGACGCAGAGTAAAACAGTGAAGTACAAATTGCCGGTTAATGCGCCCCATCTCTGGCCTGTTTGCGGCCAATAGTGTCTAAAGGACAGGGAATTGGACAGGGAGCACATCTATGGATCTGGGGATCAAAGGTAAACGGGCACTGGTCTGTGCCGCGTCCAGGGGCCTGGGCCGGGGCTGTGCCGAGGCTTTGGCCGAAGCAGGCGTTGATCTGGTGCTGAATGCGCGGGGGGCCGAGGCGCTGGAGGCGACCGCTGCGGCGATCCGGTCCGCATATGGCGTGCAGGTCACAACCGTCGCCGCCGATATCACGACCGAAGAAGGCCGCGCCGCTGTGCTGGCCGCTGCGGGAGCGGTGGATATTCTGATCACCAATGCCGGTGGCCCGCCGCCCGGCCTGTGGTCGGACTGGACCCGCGCCGATTTCATGGCCGCGATTGATGCCAATATGCTGACCCCCATCGCGCTGATGACGGCGCTTGTGCCCGCGATGATGGAGCGGGGCTGGGGCCGGGT
>JAYTDA010000138.1:0-5730 GCA_043736155.1 Paracoccaceae bacterium
TGGAAAAGGCATCTGGCAAACCGGTCGTGATTGATGCCACGACGATGCAACGGGTGCTGGATGCCAATGTCCGCGCACAGCTTGAAGCTCTTGCCGACCTCCGGGTTTCGCTTGCATAAAGGCGCCTTTGCGAAAGGCGCTGGCCTGAGCGCTAACTGTGCCGAGGGACAGAAGGCCAGGTGCCGTTCAAGCGGTGCCACACCCATTCGGCATTGGCGAGACCGGGATTCACGGGAACATCATGGGCTGCTCAGGCATCGCCCACAGGCAGGCGAACGATGGCGTTTAGCCCGTCGCCAGTCCGGTTGTGAAGCTGGATGGTTCCGCCATGCGCCTGAATGATGGTCCTGGCGATGGCCAAACCCAAACCAACACCCCCGGTATCGCGGTTGCGGGAGCCTTCAAGCCGCACGAAGGGTTCAAACACCGCCTCCAGTTGATCCTCGGGCAGGCCCGGACCCTTGTCCGCCACCGTGATCACCACGAATCCCGGCTCTTGCGCCAGGCTGACCTCTGCGCCGCCGCCGTAGCGCACTGCGTTGTCGATCAGGTTGCGCAGCGCGCGGTTCAGTTCATGGGGGCGGACTGTGGCGGGCACCGGCGGGGACAGGGCAAGGGTCGCGCGGTCGCCGCCCACGTCGGCCACAAGATCAGCCAGCATTGCGGCAAGATCAACAGTGGCCGCGGGTTCCGTCTTGGCAACGCCCCTCGCAAATTCCAGCGTTGCTTCGACCATGACCTGCATTTCCTCGACCAAGGCTTTCAGTCGGACGCTGTCCTCGGTTTCGTCCAGCATCTCGATCCGCAGCCGCATCGCGGTCAGCGGCGAGCGCAGATCATGGCTGAGGGCCGCAAGCATATGCGTGCGCTCGGACACAAAGCGTGTCAGGCGATCTTGCATGCTGTTGAATGCTTGCGTCGTGTCGCGCACCTCTGACGGGCCGGTCAACGGCAGCGGGTTTGCGTCGAGCCCTCGCCCCAACCGGTCGGCACCCACAGCCAGTGCGCGCATCGGACCCACCACTCGGCGGGCCGTTGCCCATGCCACCAAAGCCACGGCCACCACCATCAGCATCAGCGGCAACAGGGCTTGCGGCGACAGTTGCAGACCGGGCCGAATGAACATCGTGCGCACGTTCAGCCAATCCCCACTGGCCAGCCGGATTGACAGCGTCAGTTCGATAGGCTCGGCATGGGCCGCCATCATCGCCTGGTGCATGGGCCGCATGGCACCCGGCACATCGTCGGGCACGGCGAGTGGGGTCAATGCGAGCGCATGGATATCCGCCAGAACTTCGCGTTCGGGTTGGCCGAGGATCTGCCGGATCTGATCCAGGAACGGTGCGGCATCCGTGCTGTTGTGCGGCGCCGAGGGACCGGGCCCCACTTCGAACCGCACCAGCGGCGAATCCGCCGACCGCAGGATTTCTGCGCGCAGATTGGCGGGCGCGTCGTCCAGCAGCAGGGCGACGTTGGCCGCCCGGCCTGCCGCCTCCAGCCCAAGGGCTGCGCGCACCGCGCGGTTGCGTTCGTCGGTCAGCAGGATCAGGCCAAGGCCCTGTGTGATGGCAAGCGCCAGCAGCAGCATGGCCAGCAACTGCCCCCCCACGGACTGGGGCAACACTCGGTCCAGAAAGCTGCGCTTTGGGGTCATGGCAGTTCCTTCACATCAGCGGCAAGGCTATAGCCGCCACCCCAGACCGTCGCGATTAGCGCAGGCTTCGCCGGATCGGCCTCGATCTTGCGGCGCAAGCGGTTGATCTGGTTGTCGATGGCGCGGTCGAACACCTGTGCCGCTCGTCCCGAGGTCAGGTCCAGCAACTGATCGCGGCTGAGGACAAAGCGCGGGCGTTCCAGAAACACCGTCAACAGGCGGAATTCGGCGGTGGTCAGTGAGACTTCTGCGCCGTCAGTGTCCGTCAGGGTCCGGCGATCCGAGTCCAGCACCCAGCGGTCGAACGCCAGCCTGTGCCCGGCAAGGCTGCCGCCGGTCACTTCGGCCCGATCCGAGCGGCGCAGGATCGCCTTGATCCGCGCCAACAGTTCGCGCGGGTTGAAGGGCTTGGGCAGATAGTCATCTGCCCCGACCTCAAGCCCGACGATGCGGTCGGTTTCATCGCCAAGGGCTGTCAGCATCAGGATCGGCATGTTGCCAGCGGCGCGCAGGCGGCGACAGACCGAAAGCCCGTCTTCCCCCGGCATCATCACATCCAACACGATCAGATCGAACTGGCCGACCTTCAAGGCCGCATCCATCGCTACGGCATTCGCGACCGAGGTCGCGCGCATGCCGTTCTTCTCCAGATACCTGGCCAGCGCATCTCGGATTTCGCGGTGGTCATCAACGATCAGGATATGGGGTGGATTGCTTGTCATTATCTCTCCTGATCTGGACCCTAACCGATCGCGCCGTCCGCGCGCGCAGCCGTTTGTCGCAAACCGTCGCAAGACCCGCCCTTGCGACAGATTGATACAAAAGACCAGTCCGGCTGACAAACCTGTGGGACATCTGTCCCCCAAGTTGGCTTCATCACAGATCCAATCAGGAGAGTCAGAATGAAACGTTCAACCAAATTCGTCCTTGCAGCCGTAGCCGCCCTTGGTGTGGCAGCCGTTGCCGTGCCGGTGATCGCGCAGCAGGCGCAGATGCGGCATGGCGGGATGATGGACGACGGCATGGGGATGATGGGTGGTGGCATGGAGATGATGGGCATGATGGGTGGCGCCCAAAGCTATGCCATGGCGACCTTTGACACGAACAAGGATGGCACGCTTAGCCCGGAAGAAATGACCGCCGGGATCAAGGCCGAGACCAAGACCTATGACACCGACGCCAACGGCACGCTGTCACTGGGCGAATTCGCTGTGATGCATGCGGCCCATACGCGGCCGATGACCGTGCGCGCCTTCCAGATGCATGACACCGATGGCGACGGCCAGGTGACCGAGGCGGAAATGTCGGCCATGGCCGCGATGATACAAGACCACATGGGCGGCCACCAGGTCGGCATGCCGGGCATGGGCAAAGGCATGATGGACAACAACTGACACCAAAGCGGCCTCCGGCATCTGGCAGCAAAGGGTTTCGGGGGCCGCACCATCACAGGATAGGACGCTGCGATGATGAACGGGTACACCATGGGTTGGGGCATGGGCTTTGGCTGGCTTTGGATGGCCGTCGTTCTGGGTGTGGTCGGCTTGGCGATCGCCGCCCTGATCAAATATCTGCGCCAGTGACCGCAAAAGGAATGCCGCGATGAGTTACACATTCAACCGTCTGCTGACCGGGATCAGCTTTGCCGAAGCTGACGCGCGCACCCGCAAAGCGCTTAGCGAGCGCGGCTTCGGCATTTTGACCGAAATCGACGTCGCCGCGACCATGAAGAAAAAGCTGGATGTCGAGATGACGCCCTATCTGATCCTGGGGGCCTGTAATCCCAAGATGGCTTATCAGGCCATCGCGATCGAACCGCGTGTCGGCGCGATGCTGCCCTGCAATGTCATCCTGCGGGCGGTTGACGGCGGGGTCGAGGTCAGCGCGATTGACCCGGTTGCCTCGATGCAGGCCATCGACAACCCTGCCCTCCATGCCGTGGCGGGACAAGTGCGCGACCTTCTGGCGAGGGCAGTTGCTGCGATCTGATGGGCAGGTTCATGCACGCGAAACCGGCTTTACGTTCCAGGACTGAAAGAGTGCAAGCTACCATCTAGCGCGTTCCATGCGTTCTCGTTGCCGCCTAAGAAGCAGAAAATGTCCGCATGACCCCGCACGCAGACCACGACGATGCCGGTTCCATGATGGTTGCCGATGCTGAAGGGAACGGGACTGCGTCAACTTCTCTGGGTAGAAGCGGTGTTTTCGCCTCTTTCTCAGAGATGTAGCCGATCTTCATATGATCGCTAAAGACGAGCGAATTCTCCGTCTAAACAACACGCTATGTCAGCTTGCGATACGCGTTCAGCCCCCCGGCAATGAACCTGGCGTTCTTGTAGCCCATGTCTTGCAGCGTTGCGGCGGACAGCGCGCCGCGGTTGAAGGCGTTGCAGTAGCACAAGATTGTCTGGTCGAGATCGGGCAAGGCCGCCTCGACGTTCATTTCCAGCTTGCCACGGCTGATGTGCAGGGATCCCGGAATATGTCCGGCATCGTGCTCTTCCTTGTCGCGAATATCGAGGGCCACAGCACCCGACCGCAACAGCGCGTCCACATCTTCGGGCAGCACGCCTGCGACGCGGTTCTGGGCGGCATCGGCAAGCGCCTGAAATTTTGGAGTATATGCCATATGGATCGCTCACATTCTGTCTGGTTTGCTGTAGTTAGGCTGCGCGCTGCGACCGGCGCTAGAAAGCGGCAGTGTCGGTGCCGTAAAGATAGCCGGGGGTTTTGTAACATTCGTTGCGCCTGTTCAGACCCTTCCCCGAGGTCGATCTGCAACGGTTGTCTTGGCCAATTGGACCGGCATTTCGCGTGTGGATCAACCCGCATTAACGGCTTCGGACAGCGGCACCAACGACTGTTGCGCCGTATTGCCTGCGTCACTAGCCGTGCGCCGCAGCCCGGCTGGCTTCTCGCCGTCTTCCGTTTCGGCGGCTAGGGTCCTGACTGCTTCGAACTGCGACAGGAAGATGCGTCCCTTGAAATGGCCCATGAAATCCGACCGTTTCAGCGCATCCATCACCGGCCCCTTGACCTCGGACAGATGGAACCCGATTCCAGCAGAGCCGAGACGGTGAGCGATGGCCTCCAGGCTTTCCAGTGCGCTGGCGTCAATGGCGTTCACGGCGGGGCACATCAGGATGACGTTCTTGAGCGCAGGGTGGTCGGCGATGCGGTCATAGATCGCATCTTCCAGCGCGCGGGCATTGGCGAAATACAGGCTTTCGTCCACGCGGATCGACAGGGTCGCAGGATCGGTGATCACGTCGTGGCGGTCCACGTTGCGGAAATGCTCGGTGCCCGGCACCTGGCCCACGATGGCCATATGCGGGCGCGAGGTGCGCCACAGGAACAGCAGGAGCGACAGAGACACGCCCGCTGTGATCCCGGCCTCGACGCCGATCAGCAGCACGGCAAGGATGGTGACGGCCATGGCGGCGAAATCGGCCTTGGAATAGGCCCAAGTGCGCCGGATGGCGGCGATATCGACCAGCGACAGCACGGCCACGATGATCGTCGCGGCGAGCACGGCTTGCGGAAGAAAGCGGAACAGCGGAGTGAGGAAGACCGTGGCGGCAAGGATGCCTGCGGCGGTGAACGCCCCCGCCAGCGGCGTTTCGGCCCCGGCGTCAAAGTTCACCACCGACCGGGCAAAGCCGCCCGTCACCGGATATCCCCCCGACAGGGCCGAGGCGATGTTGGAGGCACCAAGGGCGGTCAGTTCCTGATTGGGCACGATCCGCTGCCGCCGCTTGGCCGCGAGGGTCTGCGCGACAGAGACGGATTCCACGAACCCCACAAGGCTGATCAGCACGGCAGGCAGCAGCAGTTGCTGCCACAGGCCCATGTCAAAGGATGGCAAGGCAAAGGGCGGCAGTCCGGCAGGGATGTCTCCCACGATCTTGACGCCCTTGTCGACAAGGCCGAAGCCCAACACGGCCAGGATCGACAACACGATGGCGGCAACCGGACCTGCCTTGGCGATCAGGTCAGCGACCCGGGGTCGCAATCCGCGCCCTAGCAGCAAGGGTTTCAACTGTTTGCGGGTCCAGAACAGGAAAGCAGTCGCGGCA
>JAYTDA010000139.1:0-11542 GCA_043736155.1 Paracoccaceae bacterium
GAGAAATGCGGGTTGTAGTTGATGAAGATATCGCCGCGCGCCTGATCTATGGTGTGAAACAGCGGGTTCCAGTCGAAAAAGTTCCGCAACCATTCCGGCATCGAATTGGCCAGAAACATCTTGCCGGATGCGATCATATTGACCCGGGAATAGATGGTTTGCACCATCGACGCCAGATGCGGTGACCAGGGTTTGAACCCCAGAAAAACGGTACCAATGGCAACCCCGGAGCCCCAGGACAGCATCAGCATCTGAAACGCGCCCCAAGGGTCTTCGATGGTGATCGGCCCCCAGACGGTGTGATAGACATACAGCACCACCACCAGTGACAGCATCTGCAGATACAGCGACCCGAGGGCCGCCCCCAGAATCGACACCAGCGTGTTCATCGGCGCGTGTTTCATGATGGCAGAGGTGGACCCATCCGCCGCCATCACCGCCCCCATCGCCTTGGAATGGGTCATGTACAGGAAGATGCCGCTCATCAGATACAACACAAAGTCGCCGCGTACGGCGTTGGCCCGCATCCCCATGAAAGTCATCATGAAATAGAACACCATTATCAGCAGCACGGTCTGAAAGATGTTGGTGGCCAAACCAAGGATGGCGTTGCCCTGGGTCTTGCGGATTGACCGGACCGCGACATGATAGGTCAGCTCGAACATGCCAAGGGCCGTTCGCATCCGGGTCGGCTTTACCGCTACCTTGAACATCGCCACTTACGTCCTGCTGCCGGTATCCTGCGGCCTTTTTCGCAGGGAAATCTTGCCGATACCTTAGGGACCAAGGATAAGGGGCCAGAAGTCGATAATCAACCGCGCCTGCAAGCCAGTGCCGCGACAGCAGGAGATGGCAATGGATTTTGAACGGGTTGTGACTGTTTTCAGACAGTTGGCGCTGGAAGCGGGCGACAGGATCATGGAAATCTATGCCGCCCCCGACTTCGAGGTCCGTGCCAAATCCGATGCCAGCCCGGTGACAGCGGCGGATGAAGCCGCCGATGCGATCATATCGGCTGGGTTGGCGGCGGCGTTTCCCGGTGTTGTGGTCATCACCGAGGAACAGGCGGCATCGCATGATCTTGCCGCCCGCGATTTCTTCATTGTCGATCCGCTGGATGGCACCAAGGAGTTCGTCCAGCGCCGCGGCGATTTCACCGTGAACATCGCCTATGTCGAAAATGGCGTACCGGTGCGTGGTGTGGTCTATGCCCCCGCCAAGGCGCGGCTGTTCTATACCCTCGCGAATGGGCAGACAGTTGAAGAAACCGGCTCCCATGCCAAAGTCACCATTGGCCCACAGGTGTCGCTGTCGGTTTCCAAACCCGACAATGGCGCCCTGATGGTGGTGGCATCGAAATCGCACCGCGATCAGGCCACCGATGACTATATCGCCGCCTACCGGGTGCGCGATATGACATCGGCCGGGTCCAGCCTGAAATTCTGCCTTTTGGCCACCGGTGAAGCCGATCTGTACCCAAGGCTTGGCCGCACCATGGAATGGGATACCGCCGCAGGCGACGCCGTGCTGCGCGGGGCCGGTGGCCACGTGGTGCGGTTTGATGACCATCAGCCGCTGGTCTATGGCAAGGCGGGCTATGCCAACCCGTTCTTCATCGCCTATGCCCCTGGGGTGCAACTGACCGCACCGGCGGGAAAATGAGCGTTCTGATCGCCATTCCGGCCCGCTATGCCTCGACCCGTTTCCCCGGCAAGCCTTTGGTGGCGCTGCGCGGGGCGGACGGCAGCAGCCAGACGCTGGTGGAACGCAGCTGGCGTGCCGCGATGCAGGTGCGCGGGGTGGACCGGGTGGTGATTGCCACCGATGACGACCGGATCAGGGACGCGGCGGTCGGTTTCGGGGCAGAGGTGGTGATGACTTCGCCCGATTGCGCCAATGGCACCGAACGGGTGGCAGAGGCGCATCTGGCACTGGGGGGCGGCTTTGACATCGTGGTCAATCTGCAAGGCGATGCGCCGCTGACCCCGCCGTGGTTTGTCGAGGACCTGATCGCGGGGCTGCGCGCAGACCCCACGGCAGAGATTGCCACCCCGGTATTGCGCTGCGACGGGCGGGCGCTGAGCGGCTTTCTGGCCGACCGCAAGGCCGGGCGGGTTGGCGGCACCACAGCGGTGTTCGGGGCCGGGGGCCGCGGGCTGTATTTCTCCAAGGAGGTGATTCCCTTTACGGCGCAGGTTTACGCCGACACCGAACCGACTCCGGTCTATCACCATGTCGGGGTCTATGCCTTTCGACCCAAGGCGCTGGCGGACTATCCGTTATGGCCCACCGGTCCGCTGGAGCGGCTGGAAGGGCTGGAACAGCTGCGGTTTCTGGAACAGGGCCGGGCGGTGCTGTGTGTCGAAGTGAAGGCGCGGGGGCGGGAATTCTGGGAATTGAACAACCCCGAAGACGTGCCAAGGATCGAGGCGATGCTGGCGGCGATGGGGATGGCGTGACGGCGGTACCGGTCAGCGTTGTGGTGGTCAGCCGCCACCGGGCGGGGGACCTGGTGCGCTGCCTCAAGGCTCTGGCGCAAAGCGATTATCCGGCGGTCGAACTGGTGGTGGTGGCGGATCCTGAAGGCGTGGCGGCGGCGCTGACCGCTGGCATCGGCCCGCTGAAAACCCGGGTGTTTGACGCGGCCAACATCTCTGCCGCGCGCAATCTGGGGGTTGGGCTGGCGGCGGGCGATATCGTCGCCTTTATCGATGATGATGCGGTGGCGGAACCGAACTGGCTGTCGCGGCTGGTGGCACCGTTGGCAGATCCGCAGGTCGGCATCGCCGGGGGTTTTGTCCGGGGGCGCAACGGCATTTCCTATCAGTGGCAGGCGCGATGGGTGGATCAGACCGGGGTTGCCCATCTCTTGGCGGCGGCGGAAGATCCGACCCTCTCCCCCATCCCCTCTCCGAAGGCGGAGAGGGGGGCGCTGGCGGTGCCGTTGCGCGCCCCCCTCGCCCGTGGGACAAGGGCCGGGGGAGAGACAACCAGCCTGCACCCTGGCACCGCCAGCCGTGCGATCAAGACCGAAGGCACCAACATGGCGGTGCGGCGCAGCGTTCTGGCGGAACTGGGCGGGTTTGACGAAGGGTTCCGGTTTTACCTCGATGAGACCGATCTGAACCTGCGGGCTGCCAAGGCGGGCATTGCCACCGCCATCGTCCCATTGGCCCAGGTGCATCACGGCTTTGCCGCCAGTGCCCGCCGCCGCGCCGACCGGGCACCGCTGGACTTGGGCGATATCGGGGCCAGCACCGTTCTGTTCCTGCGCAAACACGCCGACCCGGCGCTGCACGCCCAGGCGCTTGCTGCCCTGCGGCAGGAGCAGGGGGCGCGGCTGGACGGTCTGATCGGGCGTGGCGATCTGACACAAGCCGAAACATTGGTGCTGATGCAGGGGCTGGAGGCGGGCATTGCACGCGGCAGCGCAGAACCGCTTACCGCCGAAACCCTGATTCCCGCACCGCCGCCATTCCTGCCGTTGGCAGGCACCGGCCCCCGGTCATGGCTTTTGCTGGCGGGGTGGTCGTGGCAACATCCTGGCTTGCGCACCACGGCACGAACGGCGGCACAGGCGGGAAAGCTGGTGCAGCTGATGCTGTTCAGCCTGACCACAAGGCCGCACCGGATGCAGTTTCACCCCGACGGCTATTGGGAACAGACCGGCGGCCTGTTCGGCAGGTCAGACCGCAGCGGCCCGCGCCTGCGCCAATTTACCCTGCAAAGTCGGGTCCGGGCGGAATGTGCCCGTCTTGCATCGGTTCGCGATCTTGGGCAGCCCGGCGGTTGAACCAGCCGTTTTTCGCCGCCATAACGGAACTATTCACAGATTCGCCGCTTTATGGTGGGAAACATGACTGTAAAAGACGTCTGGCTGTGGCTATGATGGACGGATGATTGATGCATTTTTCGGCACCGATTTGAAAAGGCAACCAGCGTAACTCCGGACGCACCGGTTTCTGAAGGTAGAAGGTTAGACAATGAGCAAACGTAGCAAGGTGACCAAGGCGATTTTCCCGGTAGCGGGTCTGGGGACAAGGTTCCTGCCCGCCACCAAGTCGATTCCCAAGGAAATCATGACGTTGGTTGACCGCCCGCTGATCCAGTACGCGATCGACGAGGCCCGGGCCGCCGGAATCAAGGAATTCATCTTTGTCACCTCGCGCGGGAAATCGGCGCTGGAGGATTACTTTGACCATGCGCCGGAGCTGGAAAACTCGCTGCGCCGCGCGGGCAAGGAACATCTTCTGGAGATTCTCAAGACCACCAACATGGAAAGCGGCGCCATCGCCTATCTGCGCCAGCACCGCGCCATGGGGCTGGGCCACGCCGTCTGGTGCGCCCGCCGCCTGATCGGCAACGAACCGTTCGCAGTGATGCTGCCCGATGACGTGATCGCCGCCGAAAAATCCTGCCTTCAGCAGATGATCGAAGCCCATGCCGAAACCGGTGGCAACATGGTCGCCGCGATGGAAGTGCCGCCGGAAAAGGCCTCGGCTTACGGTGTGCTGGACATCAAGGAAGACATGGGGTCGATCGTGTCGGTCAAAGGCATGGTTGAAAAGCCGAAAGCCGAAGATGCGCCGTCAAACCTTGCCGTCATCGGCCGCTATATCCTGACGCCTCGGGTGTTGCAGAACCTGAACCGGATGAAACCGGGGGCAGGCGGCGAGATTCAACTGACCGATGCCATCGCCGAAGAAATTGCAACCTCGGACAATGTCTATGGTTTCCGCTTTCGCGGTCAGCGGTTCGACTGCGGCTCCAAGGCCGGGTTCCTGCAGGCCACCGTGGCGTTCGGGCTGGCGCGCGAGGATTTGGGCGCGGAATTCGAGGCGTTCCTGTATGAAATGATGGCCCGCCAGAAGGCGGCGCAATAGGCGCTGGTGCGGTGCCGGACACCTGTCCGGGCCGCCTGCTTGACCTGACGCGGCTGGTGTCGCGGCTGGGTCGGGGGCCGATGACCGGGGTTGACCGGGTCGAACATGCCTATCTGACCGAGTTCCTGCGCCGTCCTGAACCCCTGTTCGGGCTGGTGGCCACCTCGGCCGGCCATTCGCTGCTGGACCGGAACGGGGTTGATGCGTTGGCTGCACGCTTTGCCGGGCGAACAGCGTGGGGCAGGCCCGACTTGCTGGCGCGGTTTTCCCGCAGCCTGGGCACAGCGCGCAAGGCAGCCGAATCCGATGTGCGGCGTCTGGCGCTGGGGTCGGCAGTGCCACACCGTCTGGCCCGGCTGTTGCGCCGCTTGCCCGAGGGGATCGCCTGTTACAACGTGGGCCATTCCAATCTGACCGACATCACCCTGCAAAGCCTGAGGGCACTGCCGGGGGCGCAGGTGGCGGTGCTGATCCATGATACCATCCCGCTGGATTACCCCGACTTTACCCGGGACGGCCAAGGCGCACTGTTTCAGGCCAAGCTGGCCCGTGTCAGCCAATGGGCCGACCGGGTGATCTGCAATTCGACCCAGACCGAACGCGATGTGCTGCGCCATATGACGGAGATCGGCCGCGTGCCGGAAACCCTTGTGGCACATCTGGGGATCGAGGTGCCGCAGCCTGTGCCACTGCCCGCCGACTATGCGGCGCTGCAACCCTATTTCCTGACCATCGGCACCATTGAACCGCGCAAGAACCATGCGCTGCTGCTGGACCTGTGGGACCGGTTTGCCGCCAACCCGCCCCCCGGCGGCATTCCGCATCTGCTGATTGCCGGCAGCCGGGGCTGGAAGAATGACGCATTGTTTGCCCGGCTGGATGCCTTGCCCAACGGCGGCCCGGTGCGCGAAGTGCGGGGTGCCGGTGATGCGCTGATGGCTGCCCTGTTGCAGGGCGCCGCAGGGTTGTTGTTTCCCAGCCACGCCGAAGGCTTCGGCCTGCCCCCGGCAGAGGCGGCGGCGCTGTATGTCCCGGTGATTTGCAACGATCTGGCGGTGTTACGCGAGGTTTTGGGCGACTATCCGGTTTACGCACCGATTTCTGATAGCTATCGTTGGCACCGGGCAATAGAGACGCTGATGGAAAGCGGGCGGACCGGGTTGAATGGGCGGGTCGAAAACAGGGTAAAATGGCACAGCAAGCTGCCGACTTGGGCAGACCATTTCAATCTGGTCTTAAAGCGGGCATGGTAACCCCAGCCTTGCATCAACCGCCAGGGTGGACGAGGGAATAGTGGGGGCTTTGCGATCCTATGTCTTGCGTATCGCCCGCAAACGCTGGCGCATCCGCGCCATTCGCAAACGCCGTGAACTGACGGCGGTGGCAGATCGCACCCGGTCGATCGGGTCCGGGGCTATTCTGGTGTTTTCCACCCTGCGCAATGAACGCGCCCGGCTGCCCTATTTCCTGCGCTATTACCGCGACCTGGGGGTTGGGCATTTTCTGATCGTTGACAACGGGTCAGACGATGGCAGCCGGGAATATCTGCTGGACCAGCCCGATGTGTCGCTGTGGTCCACCACCGCCAGCTACAAACGCGCCCGGTTCGGGGTGGATTGGCTGAACTGGCTGCAGATGCGCCATGGCCATGGCCATTGGACCCTGGTGGTCGATCCGGATGAGTTTCTGGTCTATCCGTTCTGCGACACCCGGCCGCTGCGGGCGCTGACCGACTGGCTCGATGCCTCGTCGATCCGGTCGTTTGGCGCGATGCTGGTCGATATGTATCCCAAGGGCGACTTCACGGCGATGCCCTGTGCCGAGGGGCAGGACCCGCTTGAAATCGCCAGCTGGTTTGACAGCGGCAATTACACGATTTCGCGCAACCACCGCTATGGCAATCTGTGGATACAGGGCGGACCACGGGCGCGGATGTTCTTTCCCGATGCCCCGGCCAAGGCCCCGGCGCTGAACAAGGTGCCATTGGTGAAATGGCACCGCGACTATGCCTATGTCAGTTCCACCCACATGCTGCTGCCACGCGGGTTGAACCTGGTTTATGACGAATGGGGTGGCGAAAAAGCCTCTGGCTGTCTGCTCCATTCCAAGTTTCTCGATGGGTTCGCCGCCAAATCGGCGGAGGAACTGGACCGGCGGCAGCATTACGCCAATTCCAGCGAATACCGCGCCTATGACGACGGGGTGAAGGACCGCCCCGATCTGTGGTGCAAATGGTCGGAAAAATACATCAACTGGCGCCAGTTGGAGATTTTGGGGCTGATGTCGAAAGGCAACTGGGCATGAGGGGGCCGGTGTCGCAGGTGGTCGGCCCTGCCGTCTCCCTCCCGCTCTGTGGGCAGGGTCGGGGTGGGGGCATTTGCCGCCGAGCCGCCCCCCCCCCCATCCCTCCCCACGAGGCGGAGGGGGTTTCCGGGCGGAAAAGGCATGCGCGGTTGGCGGGGTCTGATCGGGCCGACAGGGGCGCGGCATGAGCGTCGGCTTTGTCATGCTGTGCCACACGGCGCTGAACCGGGCGGCGCAGGTGGCACGCCACTGGGCCGAACGCGGCTGCCCGGTGGTGATCCATGTCGACAAGCGGGTATCGCGCAAAGGCTATGACCGCTTGGTGGAGACGCTGCAGGATCTGACCAACATCCGGTTTTCCGCCCGGCACCGCTGCGAATGGGGCACCTGGTCGATCACGACCGCCACCCAGACGGCGGCGGCGCTGATGCTGGCGTCGTTTCCGCAGGTGCGCCATGTCTATCTTGCCTCCGGCTCCTGCCTGCCGCTGCGCCCGGTGGATGAACTGGTTGGGTATCTGGCAGCCCGCCCCCGAACCGATTTCATCGAAAGCGTTACAACCGAGGAGGTGGGCTGGACGGTTGGCGGCATCGACTATGAACGCTTCACCCTGCGGTTTCCGTTCAGCTGGAAACGCCACCGCTGGCTGTTTGACCGCTATGTGGCGCTGCAACGCCGGTTGCACCTGCGCCGCCGCATACCGGGTGGCATTGCGCCGCACCTTGGCAGCCAATGGTGGTGTCTGACCCGGCAAACCCTGTCTGCCATTCTGGAAGACCCGGACCGCGATGCCTTTGACCGCTATTTCTCCAAAGTCTGGATCCCGGACGAATCCTATTTCCAGACTCTTGTTCGGAAATACTCGGTCAGTGTCGAAAGCCGGTCCCTGACCCTGACGAAATTCGACTTTCAAGGTAAACCGCACATCTTTTACGATGACCATCTGCAACTGCTGCGGCGGTCCGATTGCTTTGTGGCGCGGAAAATCTGGCCCAATGCCGAACGGCTTTATGCCACCTTTCTGTCCGATGACCCGGCGGTGCGCTCGCCTGCCGAACCCAACCCCGGCAAGATCGACCGGCTGTTCGCCAAGGCGGTGGAGCGCCGCACCCGGGGCCGCCCCGGCCTTTACATGCAAAGCCGGTTCCCGAATGAAGACTGGGAAAACGGCAAGACCTGCGCCCCTTATTCGGTGTTTCAGGGCTTTTCCGACCTGTTCGAGAATTTTGAGACCTGGCTTGGCAAAGGTGCCGGGTCGCGGGTGCATGGCCATCTGTTCCACCCCGAACGGGTGCAGTTTGCCGGCGGAGAGGTGGTCTATAACGGCTGCCTGTCCGACAGTGCCGCCGGGCGCGACTATAACTCCCGGGCGTTCCTGACCAACCTGATCTGGAACACCCGTGGTGAACGCCAGTGTTTTCAGTTCGGCCCGGATGACCAACAGGAAATCGGCTGGTTCATGGCAATGGACCCCAATGCCCAGGTTTCGGTGGTGTCGGGGGCCTGGGCGGTGCCTTTGTTCCATTCCAACCGCAATTTCACCGATATCCGCAAAGAGGCGGCGCGGCTGCAAAAGATCGAAGCGGCACATCTCGCGACTTTGCGCTCGGTCTATGCCAAAGCGCGGGTCCGGATCTGGACCATGGCGGAATTTGTGGAAAACCCGATGGAGCCGTTGCAGACCATCATGGATGAGATCAACCCCCGCGCCCAGCGGCGGCTGAGCGAGGCGCCCCGGATGGTCGATCTGACCGGCTTTGGCCAGTTCCTGCAGAACCTGAAGAATCAGGGGATGCAGCCGGTGTTGATGGGGGATTTCCCGTCTGGCGACGGCCCGCATGCCTCCCCGTCTGCGCGCGACAGACCCTATCTGGTAAAGTGAACCTGACCCGATGACCGATGGCACGCAGCGGTTCGATTCTTTTGTGGTGTTTGCCGAAATGCGCACCGGGTCGAACTTTCTCGAAGCGAACCTGAATGAAGTGCCCGGCATCGTCAGCCATGGCGAACTGTTCAACCGGCATTTCATCGGGCGCAAAGGCCAGAGCGACCTGTTCGGCCTGTCAATGGCGGCCCGTGACGCCGATCCGCTGGCGTTTATGCGCCAGATGCGGCTTGCAACCCTTGGCCTGCCGGGGTTCCGCTTCTTTCACGACCATGACCCGCGGGTGCTGGCCGATGTGCTGCCCGATCCGCGCTGCGCCAAGGTGATCCTGACCCGCAACCCGTTGGAAAGCTATGTCTCGCTGAAAATCGCCGCCGAAACCGGGCAGTGGCTGCTGAAAGACGCCAAACACCAGATATCCGCCCGGATCCGGTTCGATGCCGCCGAGTTTGACCGGCATCTGGCCGAGGCGCAGGCCTTTCAAGTGCGGCTGCTCAACGGGTTGCAGGTGTCGGGGCAAACCGCGTTCTACCTCGCCTATGAAGATATCGGTGATGTCGCGGTCCTGAACGGGCTTGCCAGCTTTCTGGGCCGCCCGGCAGCGCTCGAGGTGCCGTCGCGCGCGCTGAAAAAGCAGAACCCCGAACAGATCACCGACAAGGTCACCAACCCCGACGAAATGGCGGCAGCCCTGGAGCGGCTCGACCGGTTCAACCTGACCCGCACCCCGAATTTCGAACCGCGTCGCGGTGCGATGATGCCCGCTTTCACTGCGGCGGCCCACGCCCCCCTGCTCTATCAGCCGATCCGCGCCACCGGCGAGGCGCGCCTGCTGCACTGGCTGGCGGCGCTGGACGGCACCGGGGCCCTGCAGGATGGTTTCAACCAGAAAAGCCTGCGGCACTGGAAACGCAGCCACCCCGGCCATCTGACCTTTACCATGGTGCGCCACCCGCTGGCCCGCGCCCACACCGCCTTTTGCGACTATATCCTCAGCGATGCCTTGCCAGAGGTGCGCGCCACCCTGAAACGCACCTACAAGCTGCCATTGCCGGAACCGGATCAGATGAAAAACTACGATCTGGCCCGCCACCACGATGCGTTTCTGGGGTTTCTGCGGCTGCTGAAAGCCAATCTGGCCGGGCAGACCTCGATGCGGATCGACGCCTCCTGGGCCACGCAAACTGCGGTGATTGCCGGCTTTTGCGCTGCGGCGCAGCCTGATCTGATCCTGCGCGAAGACCGGCTGGCCAGTGGTCTCGCCCATATCGCCGCCGAACTGGGCCTGCCCTGCCCGCCACTGCCGGTTGACCCGGCACAACCGCTGTTCACCCTGGCGCAAATCCACGATGCCGAGATCGACGCCGCCGCCGAAGAGGCGCTGCAGCGCGATTATGTCGGTTTCGGCTTTGGCCCGTGGAAAAGCTGAAACTCTCTGCCCCATTTTCTGTTCACAAATATCCCGCAGGGGGTCCGGGGGGCGCGAAGCCCCCCGGCTTTCGTCAAAATCAACCCTATCAGGCCGCCTGACTGGCCTTTGGCTCGGTCAACAGCGCAAACAGCGTGGCGGGGTCGGAATTGGCCCGCAGCTTGGCGCAAATCTGCGGGTCGCGCATGGTGCGTGATACCAGCGCCAGCGCCTTCAGGTGATCGACCCCGGACTCCCTGGGGGCAAACAGCGCAAACACCAGATCGACCGGCTGGCGGTCGACCGAATCGAAATCCAGCGCCCGTTCCAGTTTGATGAACACCCCCACCACATCGTGCAACCCGTCGATCCTTGCATGCGGCAGGGCGATGCCGTGGCCAACCCCGGTCGGCCCCAGGGTTTCGCGTTCCAGCAAGCCATCAACGGCGGCAGCGGCGGAAATGCCATGGGCCCCGGCGGCCAGATCGCCAAGGTCCTGGAACAGCCGCTTCTTGCTGGTCAGGTGGGTGACCACCTTGACCGCGCCGGGTTTCAGAATAGCCGAAATTTGCATATGCCGTCACGTCCGGCGCCGGAAGTGCGGCGCGTCACTTGGCTCCTTGCGGGTCGATCCAGCCGATGTTGCCATCGTCTCGCCGATACACCACGTTGACGCCGCCCTGTTTGTCGTGCCGAAACACCAGCAGTTTCGCCCCAGCCAGTTCCATCTGCATCACCGCTTCACCCACCGACAGCGACGGAACCCGGGTTTCCATTTCGGCGATGATCATCGGTGTCAGGGTATCCGGTTCGTGCTCTTCTGCCTCTTGGTGCGCGGCGAGGATATAGGCCGCGCCGTCGGCGAATTCAACAGGCACTGCACGTTCGCGCTGATGATCCTTCAACCGGCGCTTGTAGCGGCGCAGCTGCTTTTCCATCTTTTCGCAGCAACTGTCAAAAGCGGCATAGATTTCAGTGGCATGGCCTTTGGCCTGGGCATTCATCCCGGTGGACAGATGCACGGTTGCCTCGCACTGGAACTCATGCGCCTGGCGGGAAAAG
>JAYTDA010000140.1:0-32501 GCA_043736155.1 Paracoccaceae bacterium
GCTTCACGCCCCCCGGACCCCCCGTGGAGTATTTCCACGAAAGAAAAGCTGAAGAGAGTAGATACTGCAAAGAACCGGCTGCTTTATCAATCATCCCCACCCCTGCCCTTGAACTCCACCAGCGAATTCGCGCCATCGACTACCAGCATCGCGCCGTTGACGTAGCTCGCCCCGTCCGAGGCCAGAAACAGGCAGCAGGCGGCAACCTCATCCGGGGTTCCGGGCCGCGCGGTGGGGGAATTGTTGCCTGCCACGATTTCGCCGGGGCTGGAGGACGGCGTTTCGATCCACCCCGGCAGCACCGCGTTGCAGGTGATGCCGTTCGCGGCGTTTTCCAGCGCTGTCACCCGCGTCAGTCCGGTCAGTGCCGCCTTGGCGCTGGAATAACCGGCGGCACGGGGGTTGGTGACGACGGGGCCGGTGACCGAGGCGACATTGACGATGCGGCCATAGTGCCGCGCCTGCATGAAGGGCAGCACCGCCCGCGTCACCTGAAACGGGATGGTGACATTCAGCGCCAGATGGCGGGCCCATTCGGCGTCTGACACGGCTTCGATCCGCGACGCCTTGAACGGCACGCCTTCCTGCACCATTCCGGCATTGTTCACCAGGATCGCCAGCGGCCCCAACGCCGCTTCGGCTTCGCTGACCAGTCGGGCGACGGCCGCAGGATCGGTCAGGTCGGCGACAAAGGCGGCATGCCCCTGACCCAGCTCTGCCAGCCGGTCAAATATCCGCGCCGTGGTCGAGGTGATGGCGACCCGCGCCCCTGCCGCTGCCAATGCCCGGGCTGCGGCAAAGCCGATACCCCCGGCACTGCCACACCCTGTCACCAGCGCCACACGTCCTGCCACACCGGCCATTTTTCGCCCCTTTGCCATCCGCTGTGCCAACCCTGCCATATGGCGCGAACGGAATACCAGAATCTTCCTGCATCCGGGGTGGCGCTGGGGTGCGAAACCCGGCCGCAACCAGCACTTTCCCCACATTCGCGCGGAATGCCGCCGACTGGTGCCGGGTTGCACCCTTTACCCTTTGCAGGCACCGCCCCTATAAGGGCCGGGTTCTGCCGCCCTGAGTCGCGGGCCGCATGGTCCTTGGCATCACCGTCTTCGGCATCACCTTCTTCGGCATCACCTCCTTCGGCATCACCTTCTTTGGCATCTCATTCTCTGGCTTCACAGGAACCCACACGATGTTTGGAATTTCGGGTCTGTTCTCGTCTGACATGGCGATTGACCTTGGTACGGCGAACACCCTGGTTTACGTCAAGGGCCGCGGCATCATCCTGAATGAGCCGTCGGTGGTGGCCTATCATGTCAAGGACGGCAAGAAACAGGTTCTGGCGGTGGGTGAGGATGCCAAGCTGATGCTGGGCCGTACCCCCGGCTCGATCCAGGCGATCCGCCCGATGCGCGACGGGGTGATTGCCGATTTCGACGTGGCGGAAGAGATGATCAAGCATTTCATCCGCAAGGCCCACAAGCGCACCACATTCTCCAAGCCAAAGATCATCGTTTGTGTGCCGTTTGGCGCTACCCCGGTGGAAAAGCGCGCCATCCGCCAGTCGGTGCTGTCTGCCGGTGCGCGCCGCGCCGGGCTGATTTCGGAACCGATTGCGGCGGCGATTGGCGCAGGCATGCCGATCACCGATCCGACCGGCAACATGGTGGTGGATATCGGCGGTGGCACCACCGAGGTGGCGGTGCTGTCGCTTGGCGATATCGTCTATGCCCGCTCGGTCCGGGTTGGCGGCGACCGGATGGATGAGGCGATCATCAGCTATCTGCGCCGCCAGCATAACCTGTTGATCGGCGAAGCCACGGCGGAACGGATCAAGACCTCGATTGGCGTGGCGCGGATGCCCGATGACGGGCGCGGGGCGGCGATGATGATCCGGGGCCGCGATCTGCTGAACGGGGTGCCAAAGGAAACCGAGATCAATCAGGCGCAGGTCGCCGAAGCCCTTGCCGAACCGGTGCAGCAGATCTGCGAAGCGGTGATGATCGCGCTGGAAGCAACCCCGCCGGACCTCGCTGCCGACATCGTCGACCGCGGCGTGATGCTGACCGGTGGTGGCGCGCTGCTGGGTGATCTGGATCTGGCGCTGCGCGAACAGACCGGGCTGTCAATCTCGGTCGCCGATGATCCGCTGAGCTGTGTGGCGCTGGGCACCGGCAAGGCGCTGGAGTTTGAAAAGCAGCTGCGCCATGTCATAGATTATGACAGCTGATGATGTCATCGACTATGACAGCTGATGATGTCATTGATTATGACAGCTGATCCGACCATCGATCATGACAGCTGATCCCCGCTTTCGTCCCTGATGCGAGGCCATCTTGGCAAAAGACCGCTATGGCCAACAGGATTACCGCACCCCGATCCGGCGTATCCTGATCGGGGTGGCGGTGACGCTGCTGCTGGCGCTGTTTGCGCTGTGGCGGATCGACAGCCCACGGGTTGAACGGGTGCGCGCCGCACTGGTTGACCGGGTGGTGCCAAGCTTTGACTGGGCTTTGGTGCCGGTGACCAAACTGTCGGCGATGGTCGAGGGATTCCGGTCCTACACCCAGCTCTATGAGCAAAATCAGGAACTGCGCCGCGAATTGCAGCAGATGAAGGCCTGGAAAGAGGCGGCGCTGCAGCTGGAACAGAAAAATGCCAAGCTGCTCGATCTCAATCAGGTGCGGCTTGATCCGATGCTGACCCATGTCACCGGTGTGGTGCTGGCCGACAGCGGCAGCCCGTTCCGCCAGTCGGTGTTGCTGAACGTCGGGGCGCGGGACGGGATCCGCGATGGCTGGGCCACCATGGATGGTCTGGGGCTGGTGGGACGCATTTCGGGGGTCGGGCAGACCACCGCCCGGGTGATCCTGCTGACCGACAGTGCCAGCCGGATTCCGGTCACCGTGCTGCCATCCGGGCAAAAGGCGCTGCTCTCTGGCGACAATTCCTCGGCGCCGCCGCTGGAGTTTCTGGAAAACCGCGATCTGGTGCGGCCCGGCGATTCAGTGGTGACATCGGGCGATGGCGGGCTGTTCCCCGCCGGGCTGCTGGTCGGCCAGGCGGTCCAGGGGCCAGACCGGCGGATGCGGGTGCGGCTGGCGGCGGATTATGAGCGGCTGGAGTTTCTGCGGGTGTTGCGGTCGCGCCCGTCAGAGCGGATCACCGATCCCGGCAGCCTGATCGAGCGGCCTTTGGCGCCATTTGGCCCCGAAGTCGCCCCTGCCACCCCGCTGGCTGCGGGTGGCAACGGTGGCTGACGCCGTACCCGCCGGCCATTGGCCCTATCGCGTGCTGTTTCTGGCGCTGGCGGCGCTGTCGCTGTTCGTACGGCTGTTGCCGCTTGCCACTGTGCCATCGGTCTGGCCGGGAATTGACCTGCTGTTGTGCCTGACCTTTGCCTGGGTGCTGCGGCGGCCCGATTATGTACCGGCGCTGCTGATCCTGCTGGTGTTTCTGGTCGAAGACATGCTGACCTTGCGGCCGCCGGGGTTGTGGGCGGCGATTGTGGTGCTCGGCACCGAATTCCTGCGCAGCCGCGAACCGCTGACGCGCGAGCTGCCGTTTGCGCTGGAATGGGCGATGGTGGCGGCGGTGCTGCTGGGGATGATGCTGGCGAACCGGATGGTGTTGGCCATCACCATCACCCCGCAACCCGGCTTTGCCACCAGTTTCCTGCAATCCGTTCTGACCATCCTGGCCTATCCCGCAATCGTGGGTTTTTCACGGCTGCTGTTTGGGCTACGCAAGTCGGCAACGGGTGAAGTCGATGCACGGGGGCGGCGGCTGTGAGAAGAACGCGATGAGAAGAACCGGGCGCGAAACCGAGGAAAGCGCGCGGCGGATCAACCGCCGCGCACTGCTGCTGGGTGGGTCGATGGTGTCGTTCATGGCGGTGCTGGGGCTGCGGATGCGGTACATGCAGGTGGAACAGGCCGACAAGTTCCGCCTGTTGGCCGAGGAAAACCGGGTCAACACCCGGCTTATACCGCCGGTGCGCGGGCTGATCCATGACCGCAACGGCATACCGATCGCCGCCAATGAACAGAATTACCGCGCGGTGATCGTGCGCGAGGATGCCGGTGATGTGGAGGAGGTGCTGGCACGGATTGCCCGGGTGATCGTGCTGCCACCGGATGAACTGGACAAGATCAAACAGGAAGTGGCGCGCCGCAGCCCGTTTGTGCCGATCACCATTGCCGACCGGCTGAGCTGGGATGACCTGTCTGCCATCGCGCTGAATGCCCCCGCGCTGCCCGGTGTGACACCCGAGGTCGGCCTGTCGCGCCGCTATCCCTATGCCGGGGATTTCGCCCATGTGCTGGGCTATGTTGGCCCTGTGTCGGATTTCGACCTGTCAAAGCTGGAAAACCCCGATCCCTTGTTGCAGATTCCCAAGTTTCAGATCGGCAAGGTCGGGGTGGAAACCAAGCTGGAAACCGAGCTGCGCGGGTCAGCCGGGGTCAAGCGGATCGAGGTGAATGCGGTCGGTCGGCTGATGCGCGAGCTGGACCGGCGCGAAGGCAAGGCCGGCTCAAAGGTGGTGCTGACGCTGGACGCGCGGCTGCAAAGCTATGTGCAGGCACGGCTGGCCGATCAAAGTGCCGCCGCAGTGGTGATGAATGTCGAAACCGGTGACATCATCGCGATCAATTCCGCCCCGACCTTCGATCCCAACCTGTTTGTGCGCGGCATTTCATCGGTGGAATATGCGGCATTGACCCAGAATGACCGCCGCCCGTTGGCCAACAAGGCGGTGCAAGGCGTCTATCCGCCGGGATCCACCTTCAAACCGGTGGTGGTACTGGCGGCATTGGCGGCGGGCAAGACCTCACCCGACGATTCGGTGTCGTGCCGCGGCTTCATCGAACTGGCGGGGCGCAAGGCGCATTGCTGGAAACGCGCAGGCCACGGCCGCGTCGATCTGCGCACCAGTCTGGCGGAATCCTGCGACGTCTATTATTATGAAATGGCGCAGCGGGCCGGGGTTGAAGCCATCACCGCCATGGCGCAGCGGCTGGGTCTGGGGGTCAAACATGATCTGCCGATGTCAGCGGTGAATGAAGGGCTGACCCCGACCAAACAATGGAAACTGGAAAAGCAGAAAGCCGAATGGATGATCGGCGATACCCTGAATGCCGGGATCGGTCAGGGCTATGTACTGGCATCGCCGTTGCAACTGGCGGTGATGACGGCGCGGATCGCCACCGGGCGCAACATCCTGCCGCGGTTGGTGAAATCGGTGGACGGTGCCGAACAGCCGATTCTGGGCGGCGAAGGGCTGGGGCTCGATCCGTCGCACCTGGCGATGGTGCGCGACGGCATGTCTGCCGTGGTCAATGACCAGCACGGCACCGCCTATGGCAGCCGCATCATCGGCGAAACCGTGCGGATGGCGGGCAAGACCGGCACCAGTCAGGTGCGCAACATCACCGCCGCCGAACGGGCGCGCGGTGTGACCCGCAATGATGACCTGCCGTGGGAACGCCGCGACCATGCGCTGTTCGTGGCCTATGCCCCGACCGACCGGCCGAAATACGCGGTGGCGCTGATCGTGGAACATGGCGGTGGCGGATCGGCTGCTGCGGCGCCGATTGCCCGCGATATCATGCTGCAAGCCCTGTACGAGGCGTTTCCGCCGTTGGATGTCTATCCGCAAAGCCAGCGCCAGCGCATCGAGAACGAGCGCAAGGAGCTGCGCTTTACCACCCCGGAACAACCCGCCGCCACCCCTTCGCGGGCCTGAGGGATTGCCCATGAGGTATCGGCCATGAGCTATCTTGAATATAACGTCAAAACCGTGCCGACCGGCCTGCGCAAGGTGCTGTTTTTGAACTGGCCGCTGGTTGTGGTGGTCTGTGCCGTGGCATCGGTGGGGTTCTTGATGCTCTATTCGGTGGCCGGCGGCGATATCGCCGAATGGGCCGAACCGCAGATGAAGCGGTTTGGCCTCGGGCTGGTGCTGATGTTCGCCATCGCCCTGGTGCCGATCTGGTTCTGGCGCAACATGTCGGGGCTGGCTTACCTCCTGACCATTCTGCTGTTGCTGGTGGTGGAATTCTTTGGGGTGGAGGGCAAGGGTGCGCAGCGCTGGATCGATCTGGGCTTCATGCGGCTGCAACCGTCGGAATTGATGAAGGTGACGCTGGTGATGCTGCTGGCCGCCTATTACGACTGGCTGGACATCAAAAAGGTGTCGCGTCCGCTGTTTGTCCTGATCCCGGTGCTGCTGATCCTGCTGCCCTCGGCTTTGGTGGTGATCCAGCCCAATCTTGGCACCACGCTTTTGTTGCTGGCATCCGGTGCCGCCGTGATGTTCGCCGCCGGTGTCAGCCTGTGGTATTTCGCCGGGATCTTTGCCCTGATGGGCGGGCTGATCGCATCGGTGTTCTATCTGCGCGGGACACCGTGGCAGTTTCTGCATGATTATCAATATGCCCGGATCGATACCTTTCTGGATCCGGCGTCTGATCCGCTTGGCGCTGGCTACAACATCAATCAGGCGCAGATCGCGCTGGGGTCCGGCGGCTGGACCGGGCGCGGTTTCATGCAAGGCACCCAAAGCCGGTTGGATTTCCTGCCGGAAAAGCACACCGATTTCATCTTTACCACCCTGGCGGAAGAGTTCGGCTTTGTCGGGGCGTTTTCGCTGCTGGCGCTTTACGGCCTGATCATCTTCTTCTGCCTCGCCTCGGCGCTGCAAAACCGCGACCGCTTTGCCGCGTTGCTCAGTATCGGCGTCGGCGCCACCTTCTTCTTCTACCTCGCCGTCAACCTGTCGATGGTGATGGGTCTGGCCCCGGTGGTCGGCGTGCCCTTGCCGCTGCTGTCCTATGGCGGGTCGGCAATGCTGGTGATCATGATGGCGTTCGGCCTGACACAGAGTGCGCATGTGCATCGGCCGAGGTAGGGGGGGAGGAAGCCCACACATTCAATGGTATTTTATCTAAATCAAACAACTGGCGTTAGAGTCCTAGTCAAGTATTTCCGAGATGACGTTCGGAAGTATTATAGGAACGGCAGTTTCAGATTTGGAACTCTAGAGGAGTATCGATCTTATGAAGGTGAGGTTCAACGACTCTCAGATTCAGAAGAAGGTAAGTTGGTTCACGTGATCGAGGGCGAACCTATTGCGGGAAAGCCGGGAACATTTCGTATACCAGATTTTGAGTATCGTAGTCACCAATTCAAGGGCAACATTGTAGGTGGCTACATTGGAGAAGAACCAGACAGGCCGCGAGGTATGGCAATGGAGAGAAACATTAATGCGCATGTCATTTGCTTCACTGAAGGCCCCTACAAATCGACTCATCACCGCTTTATGGCGTTTGGGGGCATCAACCCCGATGGTTCCGGTTACTTCGGGGACAAGAATCTCAAATGGGCTGTCGAAATTGATTTGGTGAAATTCTTCAGAGCCCTAGGTTCAAAATTGGGGCCCGGAAAGAAGTTGAAGGGGCTCCCGGTTGAATATGGAGAGCGTCGCAGAAGTATCGGCCCCAATGAAACATCCTTTATCGATTCCTCTTCCCTATCTTGGGACGAAATCTTAAGTGCAGTCTTTACAAAGAAGACGGTTTTTGGCGGTGAACAGGAGTATCGGATCATGCTTTATAACGATGACGGAAGCCTTCTTCATGGGGGTGACCCTTTCATAAAGATAACTAGCGCAGCCTTGAGAAACTCCCTTCTAGGGTTCCATAAACTGAGCAGTACGCCAGAAGCAATTGACCAGTAGCGGCGTATCGTCTACATCGTCGTAGCGGCACATCAGCCCTACTTTTTCGCGAAAGACCCGGTGATGGCGGCGCGCAAAGCATCCCCCTTCAATCCAGCAGCCTTGCTGCGTTCAAGCAACTCCACCGAGGACGCGTTCAGTGACAACCCTTCCACCAATGCAAACTTGGCAGCCATTGCCGATCCCAAGGATCGGCGTTCAACCCTGTTCACGGTTGCATTTGACGATATGCCGGTTTTTCTTTTCATCGAGAGAGTTTACCACGCTTCCATGGCTCTGGGAAATGCTGTTTGGGCCTCTGAAAAGCCGTTACTTCCGCCTGTGGGCATCAATGACGTCCTGCATCATCCGCATCACCTCCTCATGCGGAATGGCAGGCCGGGTGTCATCCAGCGCTTCCTGCACCTTGGCGCGGAACCACACATCATAGGCATCCGGCTCCACCGTCAGCCCCGCAGGCATCCCGCCTTCTGCCGCCACCCGTGTCAGCAAGATCCGCACTGCATCGGACAGGGTCAGCCCCACCCGGTCCAGCGCCTGGGCAGCCTTTTCTTTCAGGGCGTCGTCAACACGGACATGCAACATCGAGGTTTGGGCAGGCATCTGTCGTCTCCCGGTCTACTCATCGAGAGTTGTATCTCAATTGAGACCACACCGCAACCATCGCCTGCGTCGGATGCAACCCACCTGCCGCCCCCGTGCGGATATTCTCCCCCCAACCGTTAAAATTCCCCTAACGCCAACACCCCAACCCATTGATCTCCCACGCATAAATATTTGTCCCACGCCGGGACATCTCCTCCCCCCTTGCCACCCCCTTCCCCAAATGTTCAAACACGCCCACCCCAACCCGCCGGAGCCGCCATGCCCACCCTCCTGTTCGCCGCCGATCCCGCTCTCTGGCCCGAGTACCAGCACTGCCTGCCAGAGGCCCTCGCAGAAGCCGGGATCACAGCCACGATCCTGCTGGAAACCGCCCACCCCGAAACCGTGGATTACATCATCTTCGCCCCCGGCGGCACCGTCACCGACTTTACCCCCTTCACCGCCTGCAAGGCGGTGCTGAGCCTGTGGGCCGGGGTGGAGAACTATGTCGGCAATCCCACACTGACCCAGCCCCTGGCCCGGATGGTCAACCATGAACTGACCGAAGGCATGGTGGAATATGTGGTCGGCCACGTGCTGCGGCTGCATCTTGGGATCGAGGCTTACCGGCAGGATGGGGTCTGGCGCAACGCGACCCTGCCGCCGTTGGCACGGGAACGCACGGTGGCGATGGTCGGCCTTGGCGAACTGGGGCGTGCCTGTGCCGAGGCGCTGGTGGCGCTGCGCTTCAAGGTGGTGGGGTGGAGCCGCAGCGCCAAGAGCTTACCGGGTGTCAGCTGTTACAGTGGCCCGGAGGGGCTGGACGCGGTGCTGGCACAGGCTGAAATTGCGGTGCTGCTGCTGCCGCTGACCTCTGCCACCGCCAATCTGATCGACGCGCGGCGGCTGGCGCTGATGCCGGACGGGGCTGCGATCCTCAACCCCGGGCGGGGGGCGCTGATCGACGATGCCGCACTGCTGGCGGCGCTGGATGCCGGGCGGATCGGCCATGCGACCCTGGATGTGTTCCGCACCGAACCCCTGCCCGCCGATCACCCCTATTGGGCGCATCCCCGCGTCACCGTGACCCCGCATGTCGCCGCCGATACCCGTGCAGGCTCTGCCGCGCGGGTGCTGGCCGAAAACATCCGGCGCGGCGAGGCAGGCGAGCCGCTGCTGTATCTGGTGGACAAGGTCCGCGGCTATTGAAACCGACCGGGCCCGTCGGGTTCAGGACAGACCTTGCCCCTTGCCCGCCCAAACCTGCCCGAAAAAGGTGAGGCATGCGGACATATCGGGCAGGCGTTGGGGCGGTACTGGTAGCCGGGGTGGTCTGGTCGCTGATGGGGCTGATGATCCGGATGCTGGAGGCGGCCGGCACCTGGCAGGTGCTGTTTTACCGATCCATGGGGCTGGTGCCGGTGCTGGCCCTGTTCATCGCTGTCCGGTCCGGCGGGCAACTGGTGGCCCGGTTGCGAAAGGTCGGCTGGGCCGGGGTGATCGGCGGGCTTGCCCTTGTAGCCGCCTTTGCCGGGGCGATCTTTGCCATCCAATCGACCACCATCGCCAATGCGGTGTTCCTGTTCACCGCCTCGCCGTTTCTGACCGCCATCCTGGCCTGGGGGCTGCTGCGCGAAACGGTGCGGCGGGCGACCTGGATTGCCATTGCGATTGCGGTGGCGGGGGTGGCGCTGATGGTGCGCGAGGGGCTGGCGGTGGGGGCGGGCTGGGGCAACCTGGCAGCGCTGCTGTCGGCGCTGGGGTTTGCGGTCTTTACCGTGGTGCTGCGCTGGGGCAAGCTGACAGACATGATGCCGGTGGTGCTGCTGGGGGCGCTGTTTTCGATGGCGGTGGCGGCAGGGGTGATCTGGCTCGGCGGCGACGCGATGGCGGTCAGCTGGCACGACGGGATACTGGCTTTTGCCATGGGGGCGGTCATTCTGGCCTTTGGGATGATTTGCTATACCCTTGGCAGCAAATCGGTGCCTGCAGCGGAAACCACGCTGCTGTCGCTGGTCGAGGTGCTACTTGCGCCGGTGTGGGTCTGGCTGCTGCTGGGCGAAAGCGCCAGCACCGGCACTTTTATCGGCGGGGGCGTGGTGTTGCTGGCGCTGTGTTTCAACACCGTCAGTGGCACCTTGACGCGCGGCTGATGCCTCCGGCGGGAGTATTTTCGCGAAAGACAAACCGGGGGCCCAGGATGATCGACAAGCTGGAAATGTTCATCGCTTTGGCGAACGAGCGGCATTTCGGTCGCGCTGCCAACCTGTGCGGCGTCACACAGCCCAGCCTGTCGGGCGCGATCAAGCAGCTGGAAGACCAATTGGGGGTGCAACTGGTCTGGCGCGGCAGCCGGTTTCAGGGGCTGACCCCGGAGGGTGCCCGTGTGCTGGACTGGGCGCGGCGCATCGTGGCCGACGCCCGCGCGATGAAGGATGAAATGCGGGCGGCGCGGGTTGGCCTGGCGGGCCGCTTGCGGATCGGGGTGATCCCCACGGCGCTGAGCATGGTGGTTGATCTGACCCGGGCCTTTGCCAGCCGCCATCCGAATGTGCGGCTATCGATCCTGTCGCGCACCTCGGTCGAGATCCTGCAGCAGATCGAGACCTTGGAGATTGACGCCGGGATCACCTATCTGGACAATGAACCACTGGGGCGGGTGGAAGCGGTGCCTTTGTACCACGAGGCCTATCTGCTGCTGGTGGCGGACAGCAGCGCCGTTGCCGGGCGGGCCTCGGTGACCTGGGCCGACGTTGCGGCTGAACCCCTGTGCCTGCTGACCCCCGACATGCAGAACCGCCGCATCATCAACCAGCATCTGGCCGCAGCCGGGTTGGAGGTGGAAGCCAAGGTGGAAAGCAATTCGGTGATCACCCTGATCAGCCATGTGCTGACCGGCCACTGGGCTTCGGTGGTGCCGGTGAAAACGGCGGACCTGTTTGCCGCCCAGCCCGGATTGGGGCCGGGGTTGCGGGCGATTCCGATTGCCGATCATGGCCCCCGCCATCAGGTTGGCCTGATCACCGCTGTCCGTGATCCCCATACCCCGGTGCTGGCAGCGCTGCTTGACGAGGCGCGGCGAATCTCGGTGGCGGATTGATAGGGTGTGACTATAGGATAACGGAAAGTCTACATTGATATTCCTATCGTAACCGGGCATTATTGCGCGCGAAGATCAGGGAGCCGCCAATGCCGCCAGCCATTCCGACCGCCAGCGCCGACAGGGCCGCGCAGATTGCCGCGATATTGTCCGGGCATCAGCATCTGGAAGGGCCGTTGCTGCCGATCTTGCATGCGGTGCAGGCGGCGTTTGGCCATGTGCCGCGCGAGGTTCTGCCGCAGATCGCCGATGGGCTGAACATCTCCCGCGCCGAAGTGCATGGGGTTGTCAGCTTCTACCACGATTTCCGGGATAAACCTGCCGGGCGGCATGTGGTGAAACTGTGCCGCGCCGAGGCCTGTCAGGCGGTGGGGGCCGATGCTTTGGCCGACCATGCAAAGGCGCGGCTGGGGGTGGGGTGGCATGAGACCTCGCGCAGCGGTGTCACGTTGGAGCCGGTGTTCTGTCTGGGCCTCTGCGCCTGTGGCCCTGCCGCGCTGGTTGATGGCCAAGTGGTGGGCCGGGTCGATGCCGAGCGGTTCGATGCGATTGCGGCGGAGTGTGGGGCATGAGGCTGTTTCTTTCGATTGACGCCGCCGCCAAGGCTCTGGGGTCGGAAAAGGTCGCCGCCGCGCTGGTGGCACAGGCGGCGCGGCGCGGGATTGATCTGGAGTTGGTCCGGGTTGGTTCGCGTGGGATGGTCTGGCTGGAGCCGCTGCTGGAGGTGGAAACCCCGGTGGGGCGGACGGCGTTCGGGCCGGTGGCGGCTGGCGACGTGGCGGGGCTGTTTGATGGCGGTTTTGGCGCGCACCCGAAGGCGCTTGGGCTGACTGCGGAAATCCCGTTTTTGAAACGGCAAACCCGGCTGACCTTTGCCCGCTGTGGGGTGATCGACCCGTTGTCGATGGCGGAGTATCAGGCGCAGGGCGGGCTGGCCGGTCTGCGCCGCGCTTTGGCCATGACACCCGATGCGGTGGTGGCCGAAGTGACCGACAGCGGGCTGCGCGGGCGGGGTGGTGCCGGGTTTCCCACTGGCATCAAGTGGAAAACCGTCGCCGGGGCCAGGGCGGCACAGAAATACATTGTTTGCAACGCCGATGAGGGCGACAGCGCCACCTTTGCCGACCGGATGATGATGGAAGGCGACCCCTTTACCCTGATCGAGGGCATGGTGATTGCCGGTTTGGCGGTGGGTGCCACCAAGGGCTACGTCTACATTCGCTCGGAATATCCCGATGCCATCGCCACCATGGGCCGGGCGGTGGTGATTGCGCGGGCCGAAGGGCTGCTGGGGGCCTCGGTTCTGGGGTTGGGTGTGACGTTCGATATGGAGGTCCGGGTGGGTGCCGGGGCCTATGTCTGCGGCGAGGAGACGTCGCTGCTGAACTCGCTGGAGGGCAAGCGCGGCGTGGTGCGGGCCAAGCCGCCGTTGCCGGCGTTGCAAGGGTTTTTGGGGCAGCCCACGGTGGTCAACAACGTGATTTCACTGGCGACGGTACCGGTGATCCTGGAAAAGGGTGCGGCGTTTTACAAGGACTTTGGTCTGGGCCGGTCGCGCGGCACCATTCCGTTGCAGATCGCGGGCAATGTGAAGTTTGGCGGGCTGTTTGAGACGGCGTTTGGCCTGACGCTGGGGCAGATTGTCGATGACATCGGCGGCGGCACCCTGTCGGGCCGCCCGGTCAAAGCGGTGCAGGTCGGCGGGCCGCTGGGCGCCTATCATCCGCGCTCACAGTTCGACACCCCGTTTGGCTATGAAGAATTCGCCGGCAAGGACGGGTTGATCGGCCACGCCGGGTTGACTATCTTTGACGACAGTGCAGACATGCTGAAACAGGCGCGCTTTGCCATGGAATTCTGCGCCCTTGAAAGCTGCGGCAAATGCACCCCGTGCCGGATCGGCGCGGTGCGGGGCGTGGAAACCGTGGACCGGATCGCAAGGGGCGACGCATCGGCGATCCCGATCCTGACCGACCTGTGCAACACGATGAAACTGGGGTCGCTGTGCGCGCTTGGCGGCTTTACCCCCTATCCGGTGATGTCGGCGCTGACCCATTTTCCGGATGATTTCGCAAGGGCGAAGGAGGTGGCGGAATGAGTGACGACAAGGTCAAAGGCCCCGTTCCGGTAAAAGGCCCAATTCTACTAAAAGGACCCGCCAGCTATTTCCCGTCGATCATCAAGACCTATGGTCAACCGATTGCCCATTGGGAAGCGCTGATCGAAACCCAGTTGGACAAGACCCATATGCAGATCGTGACCCATCTGAAAGCCACGCACGGGTTGGGCCACGGCCATGCCAATGCGCTTGTTGCCCATGTTCTTGCCCAGAAGAAAGGTGCCTGAGATGAAAGATTTCATCCTTCCCGATGCCGATTATGGCACCCCTGCCAGCCTCGCCAAGGAATTGGTCACGCTGACGGTGGATGGCTTTGCCGTCACGGTACCGGTGGGCACTTCGATCATGCGGGCGTCGAAAGAAGCGGGGATCAGCATCCCCAAGCTGTGCGCTACCGATTCAGTCGAGGCGTTCGGCTCCTGCCGCCTGTGTCTGGTGGAAATCGAGGGCCGCAACGGCACCCCGTCGTCCTGCACCACCCCGGTTGCCCCCGGCATGGTGGTGCATACCCAGACCGCGCGGCTGAAACAGCTGCGGCGCGGGGTGATGGAGTTGTATATCTCCGACCACCCGCTGGATTGCCTGACCTGTGCCGCCAACGGCGATTGCGAATTGCAGGATATGGCCGGGGCCGTAGGTCTGCGCGATGTGCGGTATGAGGCGCCCCCGAATCTGGAAATGCAGACCCATTTTCAAGCGCGCAGCAATGGCGAGGCCAACAAGCAGTTCCTGCCGAAAGACGACTCAAACCCCTATTTCACCTATGATCCGTCCAAGTGCATCGTTTGCAGCCGCTGCGTGCGGGCCTGTGAGGAAGTGCAGGGCACGTTCGCGCTGACCATCGAGGGCCGCGGCTTTGACAGCCGGGTGTCGGCGGGGATGCACGAATCGTTCATGGCATCGGATTGTGTATCGTGCGGCGCCTGTGTGCAGGCCTGCCCCACCGCGACCCTGACCGAAAAGAGCATCATCGAGATCGGCACCCCGTCACATTCGGTCATCACCACCTGCGCCTATTGCGGCGTCGGTTGCAGCTTCAAGGCCGAGATGCGCGGTGATGAACTGGTGCGGATGGTGCCGTACAAGAACGGCAAGGCCAACCGCGGGCATAGCTGCGTCAAGGGCCGGTTTGCCTATGGCTATGCGTCGCACAAGGACCGGATTCTGAAACCGATGATCCGCGATGCGATCACCGATCCGTGGCGCGAAGTGGCGTGGGATGAGGCTTTGGACTTTGCCGCCACCAAAATGCGCGGCATTCAGGCCAAGTATGGCCGCCAGTCGGTCGGCGTCATCACCTCCAGCCGCTGCACCAATGAGGAAACCTATCTGGTGCAGAAACTGACCCGTGCTGTGTTCATGAACAACAACACCGACACCTGCGCCCGGGTTTGCCATTCCCCCACCGGCTACGGCTTGGGCCAGACCTTTGGCACCAGTGCCGGAACCCAGGATTTCGACTCTGTTGAACAGACCGATGTGGTGATTGTCATCGGTGCCAACCCGACCGATGGCCACCCGGTGTTTGCGTCGCGCCTGAAAAAGCGCCTGCGCCAGGGGGCGCAGTTGATCGTGATCGACCCGCGCCGGATCGACATGGTCAAATCGCCGCATATCAAGGCGGCGCATCATCTGCCGCTGACACCCGGCACCAATGTCGCCGTGGTCTCGGCGCTGGCGCATGTGATCGTGACCGAAGGGCTGTTTGACGAAGGCTTTATCCGCGAACGCTGCGATTGGGATGAGTTTCTGGATTATGCCGAGTTCATCAGCGCCCCGAACCATTCGCCGGAAGCAACCGCGCTGCTGACCGGGGTTCCGGCTGATGAGTTGCGCGCCGCAGCCCGGCTGTTTGCCCGGGGCGGCAATGGCGCAATCTATTATGGGCTGGGGGTGACGGAACATTCGCAAGGCTCCACCACGGTGATCGCCATTGCCAATCTGGCGATGCTGACCGGCAATATGGGTCGTCCGGGCGTGGGTGTGAACCCGCTGCGCGGTCAGAACAACGTGCAGGGTGCCTGCGACATGGGGTCTTTCCCGCATGAATTGCCGGGCTATCGCCATGTGAAAAACCACGATGTCCGGGCGATCTACGAGGACCTGTGGGGCGTCACCATCGACAACGAACCGGGTCTGCGGATCCCCAACATGCTGGATGCGGCGGTGGAAGGCACCTTCAAGGGGCTCTATTGTCAGGGTGAGGATATCCTGCAATCGGACCCCGACACCAAACATGTCAGCGCCGGTCTGGCGGCGATGGACTGTGTAATCGTCCACGACCTGTTCCTGAATGAAACCGCCAACTACGCCCATGTTTTCCTGCCCGGATCAACCTTTCTGGAAAAGAACGGCACCTTTACCAATGCCGAACGAAGGATCAACCGGGTGCGCCGGGTGATGGCGCCGCGCAATGGCTATGAAGATTGGGAAGTGACTCAACTGCTGGCCAATGCGATTCTAAAGCAGTCTGGTGGCGCAGGCTGGACCTATACCCATCCGTCGCAGATCATGGCAGAGATTGCCGCCACCACGCCGTCTTTCGCCAATGTCACCTATGAACTGCTGGAAACCCTGGGGTCGGTGCAATGGCCCTGTAACGAGGCGCATCCCGAAGGCACACCCTTGATGCATGTCGATGGCTTCATGCGCGGCAAGGGCAAATTCATCCGCACCGAATATATCGCCACCGATGAGAAAACCGGGCCACGGTTCCCGCTGCTGCTGACCACGGGCCGCATCCTGTCGCAATATAACGTCGGGGCCCAGACCCGCCGCACCGCCAATGTCGAATGGCACGCCGAGGATGTGCTGGAGATCCACCCGCATGACGCCGAACTGCGCGGCATCAAGGAGCGGGATTGGGTCAAGGTCGCCTCACGTTCCGGTGATACCGCGCTGCGCGCCCAGATCACCGACCGGGTGTCGCCCGGCGTGGTCTATACCACCTTTCACCATCCCAGCACCCAGGCCAACGTGATCACCACCGACTATTCCGACTGGGCCACCAATTGCCCGGAATACAAGGTGACGGCGGTGCAGGTGTCGCCGTCGAACGGGCCGGTGGCATGGCAGGTTGACTATGACGCGATGACAGACCTGGCGCGCCGCATCCTGCCTGCGGCGGAATGATGCCAAGCTACCGCCCCCTGCCCCGGCGCGCCTTTCGCGCCGGGCTTGTCACTGGCGGCACACGGGTGCTGCCCGATGAAGTGCCGGTGGCGCTCAGCTATAACGGCACCACCCAGGCGGTGATGATGGCGACACCTGACGACTTGCAGGATTTCGCGCGGGGCTTCACGCTGACCGACGGCATCGCCCACCCAGGTGAAATCACCGACATCACCGTGGTCGAAACCGGCGGCGGCTATGATCTGCAAATCTGGCTTGCGGATGGGGCGGAAACCCGGCTGGCGGCGCGGCGGCGCACCATGGCGGGGCCGGTCGGCTGCGGGTTGTGCGGCATCGACAGCATTGAACAGGCTTTGCGCCAACCGCGTCAGTTGCCGCCAACCACGCTGACCCTGACCCCGGCCGATATCACCCGCGCCATCGCTGACCTCCCCGCCGGGCAGGTGCTGCACGATGCCACCCGCGCCGTCCATGCCGCTGCCTTTTTCGTTCCTGGCACCGGGCCTGGCACCGGGCCTGGCACCGGGCCCGGCAAAGGTATCGTGCTGATCCGCGAAGATGTCGGCCGCCACAATGCGCTGGACAAGCTGGCCGGGGCGCTGTTGGCGGCGGGCACCGACACCGCCACCGGTGCTGTGGTGATGACCAGCCGGGTCTCGATCGATCTGGTGCAGAAATGCGTGGCAATCGGGGCACCGGTGCTGATCGCCGCATCGGCCCCGACGGCGCAGGCGGTCGAAATGGCCGATGCCGCCGGCCTGACCCTGATTGCCCTGGCCCGGGGCGATGGATTTGAGCTGTTCACCCATCCTGACCGCATCCTTCAGACAAAGGCCGCCGATGTCGCCTGATCCGCATTTCATTGAAAAAAACCTGCAGAAACTGGCCTATATGGCCAACCAGATCGCCCGATTCTTCGCCTCCAAACCGCATGACGAAGGGGTGGCCGGGGTGGCGGCCCATATCAACGACTTTTGGGAACCGCGGATGCGGCGACACCTGTTTGAACTGGTCGATGCGGGCGGTACCGGGCTGCATCCGCTGGTGCTGCAGGCGGCGAAAACCATCCGTCGTCCGGCTGCCGCACCCCCATGATCGATCCCAGCAGCGCCCCTTGAGTACCCTCCTGTTCCCTACCGGCTTGTTTTTCGCGAAAATACTCCAGAACCGATCGTTGCAATCGTCAGCACCGATTGGGTCACGCGTTTTCTGCGAAAAACTCCGCACCTCACATTTCGGCAAGAGATTGAATTTTCGTAGAAAATTCGTGGCGAAAGATTCGTGGCGGAAAACACCAGGTTGCGCCATCATGGTCGCTGCCCGGCTTGCGCCGAGGCCTCCCGCTCTGCCCGGTCAGTCCAGCACACCGAACGGCAGGTCCGCCGGCAGCGCCGCTGGCCGGTCGCAACGTGTCGTCAGCACCAGCCGTTTGCCCTGCTCCGCCGAGGCCAGAATCCCGGTCATGATCTCCAGCACATGCAACGACAGCTCCAGACTGGCGCGGTGCGGCCGGTTGCCCCGGATCGCCGATGCCATGTCGGCCAGCCCCAGAATCCGGTAATTCCCATCGCCGTATTTGTGCGCCTGCGGCACAATAGTCCAGTCGCCCTTGCCAGCCGCCACCCTGATCTCACCCTGAAACTGGTTGGGGTCCGCCACCAGCATTGATCCGCTGCGGCCATAAAGCTCGATAGGGTTGTGGCCATGGTTCCAGACATCGAAAGAGGTGGTGATCGTCACCTGTGCGCCGCTGGCAAATTCCAGAATGCCGGAGATATGGGTCGGCACCGTCACCTTGAAACTTTGCCCGGCGCGTGGGCCGCTGGCGATCGAGCGGCTGGTGTGGGCGGCCTGTGCCGCACCGGTCAACGTCCGCACCGGCCCCAACAGGTTGACCAGACAGGTCAGGTAGTAAGGACCCATGTCCAGCATCGGCCCGCCCCCCGGGGCATAGTAGAAATCGGGGTTGGGGTGCCACAGTTCATGCCCCGGCACCATCATGTAACAGGCCCCCGCCACCACGTCACCAATGGCACCGGCATCCAGCGCCGCCCGGGCGGTCTGATGCACACCGCCCAGAAAGGTATCCGGTGCACAGCCAACCCGCAGACCCGCCGCTTTGGCGGCATCAACCAGCTTTGCCGCCTCGGTCATCGCAATCGCCAGCGGCTTTTCGGAATAGACATGCTTGCCCGCAGCCATCGCCGCCAGACCCACCGGCACATGATGCTGCGGCGTTGTCAGGTTCAGCACGATGCCGATGCGCGGATCGGCCAGCAGCGCCTCGACCGTCAGCGCCTCGATACCATAAAGCTCGGCCTTGGCGCTGGCGGCACCTTCGTTGATGTCGGCACAGGCCACCATCTGCAATACCGGAAATTGCGGTGCCGCCTTCAGATAGGCATCCGAAATATTGCCGGTTCCGATGATGCCGATACCGATGGATTGCATCGCTTGCCCCCTCGCTGCGCGCCGGGGTGTCAACGGCAGGGTTGCCGCCCGCCGGGCAGACCCTTGCCTATCCGACCGGAGCCGGACAGACAAGTCTGCCTGATTTCAGGGCCACAGCTTGCGCGCCTTGCGAAACAGCGCGGTCCGGTCCGCCAGACCATTGGTGCCGCCATTGATTCTGCGGGTGACTTCGCCAATGTCGTTGTTGCCGGCCGGGATATCGATGTTGCGGTTTTTCCAGTAGATGCAGGCGATGTTCAGCGCGGTGACCGGATCCTCGGCCAGCGCCGGACTGGCGGTCAGGGCCAGCCCCAGCTTGCTGCCATAGGTGCCATAATTGGCCCGGCCGGTAATCTGGATATAGCCGCGCCCCATGAACCGTTTGCCATCGCCGGGCTGGTCGTTACCCAGATCCGCGCGGCCTTCATAGCGTTTCTGCGCGTTGGTCGGCCCCCAGTATTCCCGCATGGTGCGAAACCCGGCGCATTCATGGGCCAGTTGGGCAAGGAAATGGCCCATATGCAGCGGGGTGACCGCCAGCCCGTAATGTTCGCGAACCGCAACGCAGTTCTGCACCAGCGGGGTCATGAATGCCGCTTTTCCATTGGGGGCAAGCTCCTGCAGCTCTGCCAAGGTGATCCTGAACGTGCCTGCCGGTTGCGGAGCCAGGGCGGGAACACCGGCACCAGCCAGGGCTGCGGCATCGGTGGCAACCGCAGCGACGGTGGCAGCGGTCGCATCCTGGGTTTCCACGGCGTAGCGGGCGCTGACATAGCCCTCGGCCTCTTCCGGCCAGGACGGCAGGATTGCCGACACTTTCAGCCATTCGCCCCCGACCGGGGCCGATTCCCCATGAAGAAGATACCCGCGCGGCAGGGTCGCAAGGATGTTCCCGCTTCCCGAGCTGTCGGCGCTGGAGCGAAAATTCAGCCTGCCCGCCGTCACCACATATTCAACCGTTGCCATGGTCCAGCCTCCGTGTTGGTCACTCAGCCGACTGCCGGCTCTTCGTCCGGTTCGAAAACACCGCCCCCCCAGCACCGCGTCGCGTCCGGCGGCGCTGACCTTGAACTGGTCGATGGCCGGTTTGAGCGCCGATGATGCGGTGTCAGCCTGGCCCGGGAGTGCCGGGTCATCGGCCTTGACACCGCCCGCGCCGATCAACGATCTGATGCTGCTGAGCGATTTGACCAGATCATACCAGAACGGTCCGCCAAGACCGACCAGAAACCCGCCAAGGACAAGCCAGATCGCCGTGGTGAACCCGGCTCCGGTACAGGGATAGGGCAGATCAAACAGTTCGAACGGCGACTTCTTGCAGAAGCCGACAGCCGCCATCTTGGTGTCGGTCCAGCCAATCGGCACACCGGCATTCTTCAGGCTGGCGACGCTTTCTTCCAGCTTCGCCTTCGCCACATCGACCTCTGCCCCCGCCTCTGTGACCAACTTCTCTTCCGCCGCCGCGTCACCGCCCGCCATGGCCGCCGCTTCCTCGGCCTTTGCAAGGGCTGCCTGACTTGCGGTCAGGTCCGCCTTTTGCGCCTCGAACTCGGTCAGCGTCGCATCCTGCAGCGCGATGACGGCGTCCGTTACCTTTGGATCCCGCATGAAGGTGCTGAAAATGTCAAAGGGATGTACATAGATGAACCAGGCCACAAGGACAGAGATCACCACAGCGGTAAACCGGGCGCGTTGTTGAAAGAACAGGCTGGCTTCATTACCGAAATCGGCAAACTTTTGGCCGATATCAGCCAGAACCAGATCAAGTCCCGCCACGGACCCGGTTCCCGCGGCCCTGATTTCGTCGCTGAACGTGCTGCCGCCAAGCCTGGCCATGAAGCCTTCGACGCTCAGCTTGTCCAGCCTCCGGCCATTCCACGGCCATCTGAAAAAACTCTCGTCACCCTCGCCGGTCGCTTGTCCGTCAGAGGCTCGCGAGATGTCGCCGCGAAAGGCGGTTCCCGTCGGGGCACGATTGACCGTCATCATATCGATGAATTCATCCCGCCGCTGCGCCAGTACCGCACCCTCCGGCTCCGACAGCAGTGGCGCAATCACCCGGTCGAACAGATGCCCCAGCATCAGTTTCAGACCCACGCTGCGCATGCGCAGCAATCGATGAAAGGTTTCTACCAAAACGTTGGTAACCAATGAAAGAATCAACATCGTTATGGCAAATGCCAATGCAGCCGACAATATCTGCATGGAATATCCTTCCAGCACTACCCGACGATCTACCATATCTTAAAACTGGCTGAATTTCAACGGATTACCGCAGCGGGCAGTCTGGTCCGGAATTGATTGAATATCATCGACTTAATTCGGTGTACAATCTCTGGTTGGGTATGCGAACCCGCTTTGCCCTTGGGTGATTATCGCACCACCCCGCCTCCGAGTCGCCGGGTGTCAGTTCTGGCCCGCCATCACCGAGATGCGCAGCATGTCGTCACCGGTCGCGGCGCGGCGGGTGACCAGATTGCCGTTCGGATCCGCCAATTGATAGACACCGCCACTGACCATTTCGGTCCAGCCGCTGCGATCGATCACCTGGGCCGCGTTTTGCGATGCGCTGAACAGGATCAGCCCTTCGACTTCCTGGATCGACGCGGCAGAAACCGCACGATAGGCCGACAGGCGGCTGACATCGCTGCGCAAGGCCCGGCGTTGTTCGACGATGGTGCCGGCGCCGTTGGTCCGCAGGAAGGTCCCGCTGCGGATTTGTTCGGTATGGCCATCGCGGAATTTGATCCACAGCAATTCCTGATTGCGGCGCCCGCCTCTGCCCAAGCCGCCGCCATTGCCGGACCCGGAACCACCCGATCCCGAACCACCGTTCCCCGACCCGGAACCGCCGCCGCCGCCGCCGCCACCGCCGCTGTGATCATCATCATCATCGTCATCGTCGTCGTCGTCATCGCTGCCGCCCGAACCAGAGCCACTGGAGCCGGAGCCGGAGCCGGAGCCGGAGGAATCGTCCCCGCCTTTGGCAAAGGCCGCACCCGCGCCGGATCCAAGGCACACCGGCAGTGCCTGCGCCACAAATGCCGCAGCCGCCAGCGTCAGCAGCCCCCGGCGCGATGGCACCAGAACCGATGCAGCCGACGATGCATCCGACGATGCATCCGACAAGGGTCCGCCTTCGGCTTTTGCCGCGTGGTCGATCCTGTCACTCTGGGCCTTGCCCCGCTGCATCCGGTATCCTGTCTGACTGCCACACAAAGCCACGCCATCTTTCATCAATTGGCATAAGGTGGCGCAGGTGAAAAGCCACAGTAGACTTCTGCGATCCGAACTCCGACGTAATGGACCCGCCGATCAGGCCTAGGTCTGATGGATCGTCGGACCAAAGTCCGAGAGTCTGTCCGACGCTGATAGAAACGCCAGACAGACTCTAGGTTCCTTGTTTTGCGCATGACTTACGCCAAAACCGGATTCCACCCCGGATCAGGTCCGGGGCAGGCATTTTGTCGGACATGCTCTAACCTTGATCTCTCCCCTGGATCAGCAGGTGCCGGGCTGTCGGATCACATCGAACGGAAATGGCCCACCGACGATGGTCTGAACAAATCACTGGCTTCGGTCTGCCGCGATCCCCGTTCTTTGCAGGACCATGGTCAATAGGCGCGGCACCGGATTTTGCCCAGGGTGGGATCACGAACAATGAACCCTTACCCAATGGAGACCATGATGAAGAAACTGTTCCTGACGGCTTCGGCCGCGGCACTGGTCCTGACGATGATCGCCCCGGTTTCGGCGGCACCGCTGGTCAAATCCGGCCTGATCGCCGACAGCGGCGTGACCGAGATCGACCGTCGCCGCCCGCGGGTTCCCGGTGGCTCGGGCTGCGACAGCCCGCGCGATATCCGTCAACATCCGGAATGCACCCCGACCCCCTGATCGGCAAGACGACAGGGATTCCCACAGAAATCTGCCTGTCCTGAGCCTTTCAAGCCGTGTGGCCCCGTGCCGCACGGCTTTTTCATCGGCGTCCGGGGGTTTGGCGGTAAAGTCGGAAAAGTCCTGGGCGGCGGGGCACTGGCCGCTACATTTCCGTTCAATTCAACGACCGGCAGCGATCTGGTCACCGATTGTGCCAGCGGCACCGCCCTGTTGCAGTTTGCGCAAAGCGCCCTGGGGATCGGTGACGGCGATCAGTTGGTCGAAGGCGGCATCGTGGTCACCGGCCCCGGCGGCTTTGGCACTGGTGCCGAACTGGTGATCCAGACCACCAACATCGCGGCCCTCACCGCCGCCAACGCCGCCGCCACCATCGGCTCCGCCAGTGGAGCCAGTGCCGTCGGGGCAAAGGTGCAGTTTGCGGTGGATAACGGTGTCAGCACCGGGCTGTACCTGTTCACCAGCGCCGGGGCAGATGCCGGGATCAGTGCGGCGGAACAGACGCTGTTGACGACATTGCAAGGGGCTGAGGCCACTGTGCTGGCGGACTATCTGTGGATGGTGTGACAGCCGCTATTCATACCCGGTCATTTCCAGATAGCCGCGCCCCGTGTGGCTGCCAGTAAAGCGGATCGGGCCTTCCCAATAGGGAAACGATGTCGCCATCCAGGCCTGCGGGTTCAGCGGGACCGTGGTGATGTGCAGCGCCTTTGACGGCAGGCGCAGATGCCAGCCAACCGGCAGTTTTCGTCCTGCAACATCGGCAATCTCCCCCGGTTCCAGCACCAGCGCCCCATCCGGCAGCGGTTCCACCACCCCCTCGGCGCTGATCCAGCTGGCAGCGGTGAACCCATCGCCACTGTCACGCAGCCGGAATGCCATCAGCTTTTCGCCAGAGTCGAAATGCAGCGAAAACCAGTCCCACCCGGTCTGGTCAGCCGCCAGCGGCTGGCTGGACCATTCACGATCCAGCCAGCCCTGCCCGGTCACCGCCACCTGCCCCTCGGGCAGGGTCAGCGACCCGGTCACCTGATAGAACGGCTGCGAATAATAGGCGCTGGCCTGCCCCTTCGGCGATTTCACCGAATAGCCCTGTTGGCCCTGCAACACCAACGGCCCTTGGGCGGTCAGCGCCAGATCATAGGCGAAATCCGCGCCCCCTGCCCGCAGCGCCATCTGATCCAGCCCCGCCATCTGCCATTCGTCGATCCAGGCGGCAAACGGCTGTGCCACCACCCCGGCCTGCCCGATGCCGCCGCGCGCCAGCCGTTCAGCCACATAGTGGTGGGTCGGTGTGGTCAGCGCCGCATGGCCCAGCCAGACCTGCGGGCTGGCCCAGCCCTTGACCTCGAACGGGGCAAGGGCGGTGCGGAACAGCGTCCATTGAATGCCATAGTCGGTGCCATCGGGTGCTTGCAGATTGGCGGTCAGGTACCACCATTCGATGCGGTAACCGGGGTGGGCGCCGTGGTCGCGGGGAAATTCCAGCACCAGACCGGGTTTAGGCACCGCAAAGCCAGTGGCATCGGCCCCCAGCCCGGCAAAGCCCTGTGCCGGGGCAGGACCGGCCATGCAGGTCAGGATCGCGACAAGCCGTGCCGCCAAGGAAACCGCGTCTCGTACCCGGCGCTGCACCTCTCCCCCCGCCGCCCCGGACCTGATCCGGGGCCTCGATCCCAACAGGCTCTCGCGCGCCTCGGGGCCCCTACTTTCGCAGGGGCGGCGCGGGATTTGTGATACCGCTGGTCCCCAATTCCCATTCCGGCAGAACCATCCCCTACCGTTCATCGGCAAACACCCGCAATAAAGCCGACGGGCTGATCCGCGCCAGCCGGATCGCCGGAATGGCGGCGGCCACCGCTGCCGCCAGCAGCCCCGACAGCCCCAGCCGCAGCCAGTCGGCGGGAAACACCTGCATCGGCAGCCGCCAGCCAAAGGCGGCGACATTGACAATCGCCAGCAGCACCCAGGCCAGCCCCAGACCGACCGGCACCGCCGCAAGCATCGCCAAAGCCGCCAGCATCAGGCAGCGCCCCAAGTCGAGCCAGGCCAGCCGCGCCCGGGTCATCCCCAGCGCCCACAAGGGCGCCACCTGCGGCAGCCGCAACCCCGCCAGCGTCAGCAGACTGGCAAACATCGCCAGTCCCGCCACCGCCAGCGTCAGCAGGTTCAGCGCGGCGGTGACCGAAAAGGTGCGGTCAAACACCTGCAGCGACAGGCGTTTGACCGATGCCTGATCCTGCATCGCCGTCAGGGGCAGGCTGAACCGGTCGGCAATCGCCGCCTCCAGCGCCGCCACCCGGTCCGGGGCCACCCGCACTCCCATCCGCAGCCGTTCGGCATCGGGGAAATGCGCCACCAGCCGGTCGATCCCGACAATCACCTGCGCCTCCGGGTTGCCATAGTCGGAATAGATCCCCGCCACCGGGGCGACCCAGCCCCCGGGCAGTGCCAGAGTGTCACCTAAGTCCAGCCCCTGACGATAATGCAGCTGTTCGTTGATCAGCACTGCCTGCCCCGCCGTTACCTGATCCCAGACACCCGGCATCCCCTGCAACATCGGCCAGTTCAGCCGGTAGGTTTCGTGGTCCACGATGCCATACACCGTCGCCGGTGCCGCCATCAGCATCGCCTCGGCGTGCCAGATCGGCAGCACCGCATCGACGCGCGGGGTCAGCCATGCGGTGATCGCCGCAGCCTCGGCTTCACTGCGGGCCGTCACATACAATTCCGATGCCAGCCGTTGGTCAAGCCAACCGGTAAAAGTGGCGCGAAAGCTGGCAACCATGGTGCCAACCCCGATGTTGGTTGCCAGCGCCAGCATCAGCGCCACCAGCGCCAGTGACAGCCCCGGCAAGGCGGCGCGGGCATCGGCCCAGAACCATTCCGCCACCGGCCCCGCGCCCACCCGGCGCACCAGCGCCTGTGCCAGCGCCAACAGCCCCGCCAGCAGCACCGGCAACCCCGACGCTGCCCCCAGCACCAGCGCCGCCAGAATGCCGAACCCCGCCGTCAACCCCTGTGCGGTCAGCGCCAGCAGCAGTGCCAGCGCCCAGAACCCCGCCGCTGCCAAACCCTGTACCAGCAGCAACCGCCGAGACCCCCGGGCCCAGGCTTCGGGCTGCACCGGGGCCAGAACCGTCATCCGCGACAGGTGAAACAGATGCAGCGCCGCCGCAGCCAGGGTGCCACCCAGCGCAATCGCCACCCCCTCCAGCCACCAGACCGGCCGCAGATGCAGGGTGCCATCGACCGATGCACCATACAGCCCCGCCAGGGTCGCTGCCACATCCGGCAACAAAGCCGCCGCCACGCCGTAGCCCAGCGCCAGACCCACCAGCGCCGATACCAGCGCCATCCCCACCAGTTCCGCCAACAGCAGCGCCATCACCGTAGCCAGCGGCATCCCCAGCGCCCGCAGGGTCCGCACCACCCCGCGCCGCTGTTCAAACGCCAGACCAATCGCCGATTGCACGATGAACATGCCGACCAGAAACGCCAGCAGGCCAAAGGCGGTCAGGTTCAGGTGAAACGAATCGGTCAACCGCGCCAGATCACCGCTGGCATCCGGGGCCTGCATCACCAGCCCCGATACCACCTGTTCCAGCGGCGGCACCCCCAGCGGCTGCTCGGCTGCGACAACCAGGCGGGTGATGCCCCCGGTTCCCGGCTGTTGCAGCGCCACACCAATGTCGGTCAGCACCACACCAGGGGGAACCCCCGCCTGTGCCACCAGATCGCCGCCATGCTCAGCCACGGTATCGGGCGATGCCAACAGCGCCCCCCGGTTTGACGCCGCCCCTTCGGCCATCGGGCCAGCCCCGGTCCGCGCCCCAATCCGCGCCTCGGCTGGCAGGGTTGCGGGTTCCAGCCCCAGCAGCCGCAACGGGCGGCCACCGATGCGGATCGTGCCTTCGACCACCGGCGAAACTTGCCACCCGGCACGGCGCAGCGCCACATAATCGGCCTCGGCAATACTGCCACCATCGGCAGCAACGATCCGCGACAACCGGTCGCCACCCAGCGCCGCAGCCGCTTCGGCATAGGCGGCGCGGGCCTCGGCGTTGATCGCCTGCACCCCGGACCACAGCCCGGTTGCCAGCGCCAGCCCCACCAGCAGCATCGCCAGTTGCAAGGGATGGCGAACCCAGTGCGACGCCAGTGCCACCACGCCTTGCCGGATCATGGTGCCACCACCCGGCCATCGGCCAGATGCAACTGCCCGCCACAGCGCGCCGCCAGCCGCGCCGAATGGGTCACCAGCAGCAGCCCTGCCCCGGTCGCCACCACCATCGCCAGCATCAGATCCAGCACCGCATCGGCATTGGCCTGATCCAGATTGCCGGTCGGTTCATCCGCCAGCACCAGCGCCGGTCTGGCGGCCAGGGTGCGACCAATGGCGACCCGCTGCTGCTGGCCACCGGACAGCTGTTCGGGATAGCGGTGCAGCAGGCTTTGCAGCCCCAACCGCGCCGCCAGTTCGGCACACCACGCCGCATCATGCCGCCCCGCCATCCGCGCCTGAAACGCCAGATTGGCGGCGATATCCAGTGACGGGATCAGGTTGAACTGCTGAAACACCAGCCCGATCCGGGTCCGCCGCACCCCGGCCATATCACGGTCGCCCAGCCCGGCAATATCGCGCCCCTGCAGCTGGATCGACCCGGCATCCGGCCGGTCCAACCCCGCCACCAGATGCAGCAAGGTGCTTTTGCCAGAGCCGGATTCCCCGGTCAGGGCAAGGCTTTGGCCCGGGTTCAGCCGCAGGCTGGCACCGCGCAGCACCTGCTGGGGTCCTTCACTGGTGGCAAAGGCCTTTTCCAGATCGGTGACGACAAGCAACGGGGCTGTGGCGGCTGTCATGCGGGGCTATCGCATTTGGCTGGTTGCGAACCCGTTTCCTTCTCCCTCCCCCTCGTGGGGAGGGTCGGGGTGGGGGCATATGCCCGAACCCGCGACATCCCCACCCAAGCCCTCCCCGCGAGGGCAGGGCGATCGCATGTGGCCACCCTCGAAATCATGACCCTCCCTCCCCGTGGTGGGGAGGGTTGGAGTGGGGGGCTTCCCGACGGCCAGGACCGTCCCCCCTCCGCATCCCTCCCCCACACATGGGGGGAGGGAGGCGCGCCATGCCCGGAGCGAGACCATTTCGAAGGCCGCAAGGAAGTCGCTCTATTCTTATGGAATTCTCCTCCCCCACGAGGGGGGAGGGAGGGGGTGGCTGCGGCGTCCCGTGCAGTGCCACGATCCGGTCCGGGGCTGGCGTCGCGCAGCCGCTTTCCAATTGCGATCACCCTCGGGGTCATGCGGGGCTGTTCCAGCCGGGACCTGTCACCATCACCCCAAACCACCCCCACTAACCAATGCTTCAGACAAGCAGGCTACCTCGCGCCGGTGGCAATGAAAAGCGGTTCAGACCGCAACCACCGGCGGCCCCGCCACCACGGTGCCAATCACTGCGGCAGGCAGACCCAGCGCCTGCAACGCCGCAACCAGCCGCGCCGCCGCCGCCCCCGGCACCGCTGCCAGCAGGCCGCCGCAGGTCTGCGGGTCAAACAGCAGCGCCAGCCGGCCCGGGTCGCGCGCCGCTGCCGCCACCAACCCGGTCACCGGGGCAAAGGCACGGTTTTGCGGGTCCAGCGAAGATCGCACCCCCGCCGTTGCCAGCGCCAAAGCCCCCGGCAACAGCGGCAGCGCCGCCAGATCAAGCCGCGCCCCGACACTGGAAGACCCGGCACCGGATGCCGCCAGCATTTCCCCCAGATGCCCCGCCAACCCAAAGCCGGTGACATCGGTCATCGCATGGGCCACAGGTGCCAGCAGCCGCGCCGCCGCCCCCTGTGGCACCAGCATTGCCCGATGCGCCGCCACCACCACGTCGCCGGGTGCCAGCCCCGCCATGTCGGCGGCCAGCACAATGCCGCTGCCCAAAGCCTTGGTCAGCACCAGCACATCGCCGGGCACGGCACCGCCTTTGGCGACAGGCGCACCGGGGGCCAGACCGGTCACGGTAAAACCAATCGTCAGTTCCGCCCCCACCGAGGTATGGCCCCCGACGAGGTCAGCGCCTTCGCCGCCAAACACTGCGGCAGCGGCAGCGGTGATTTCGGCCAAGGTCCGCGCCTGCAGGGTGGCACTCATCCGGGGCAGGATCACCTGTGACAGCGCCACCTGTGGCACTGCCCCCATCGCCCAGATATCGCCCAGCGCATGAACAGCGGCGATGCGCGCCATCAGCCAGGGGTCGGCGGTGACGCTTCGCAGATGATCGGTGGTCAGCACCTGTACCCCGGTGCCATGACGCAGCACCGCTGCATCGTCACCGGCACCCGACAGCACATCGGCACGGCGCGGCGGGGGCAGGTTTGCCAGTGCCGCCTCCAGATCGGCGCGGCCCACCTTGGCACCACAACCACCACACAACGGCTGTTGCGCCAGGATTTCGGCAAGACCCGCTGCCGCCCCTGTCGGCACTGCCACCGGGGCTGCCATCCCCGGCAAATCCTGAAACCGCGCCATGAACCGCCGGTCGATCCGGTCTTTCCAGGCCCAGACCCAGCGGCCACCAACCTGCCAGCCGGAGCGGTCGGCAATCGCCCGTTTGCCCCCGGTGGAAATCAGCCGCAGATAGTCGCGTTGCGGGCGGTACCGGATCATGGTGCCGCCCGACAGCGCAGCCCGCAGATTGGCAAGCAGCACCGGGGCCTGCCGCACCGCGAACACCCCGGCTTTCGGGCGGGGCGTTTCGGCCATGTGGGCGCAATCCCCGGCGGCAAAGATCAGCGGGTCAGTGACGGATTGCAGGGTCGGTGTCACGGTGACAAAGCCCTGATGCAACGCCAGCCCGGTGCTGGCCAGCCAGCCCTGCGGCTGCGCCCCGGCGGCGCTGACAGTGAAATGCGACAGAACCCTGCGCCCATCGGCCAGCACTGCGCAACCCGGCTCCAACGCTATGACCCGTGCTGCCGCATGTAATTGCACCCCTGCCGCCGCCAGATGCCGCAGCAGCGCGCCCCGCGCCCCGGCCCCAAGTGCCGTCAGCGCCTGTGCCCCCTGTTCCAGCACCACAATCTGCGGCTGCACCGCCAGGGCGCGCACCCGGTGCGCCATTGCCAGCGCCAGTTCCACCCCCCCGACGCCGCCACCGATTACCGCAATCTCCGCCGCCTCCCCCGTCGCAAACCGCGCCAGTGCCAACTGCCAATCGGCGGCAAAAAGGTCCAAAGGCTTGGCGGGGTGGCCATGGTCGGCAAACCCCGGCAGGTCCGGCAGATCGGTGGTGATGCCGATATCCAGCGATGCCACATCATAGGCAATCGGCGGCCGCCCCGGCACCGTGATCCGCCGCGCCACCCGGTCAATCGCCACGGCCCGGCCCGGCACCAGCCGCGCCCCGGCAAAGCGCGTCAGCCGCACCAGATCGATCTGCAGATCGGCCTCGGCATAATGGCCCGCCACCATCCCCGGCACCATGCCGGTATAGGGTGCCGTAGGGTCCGGGCTGATCAGGGTCAGCCGCACACCCGGCATCGGTGCCATGCCCCAGCGCCGCAGCAGCAGGGCATGGGTATGGCCACCCCCGATCAGCACCAGATCACGGGTCACAGGATAGCTGTCAGACTGCATCGGGCTTCATCCCCAGTTTCGCCCCTGCGCTAACGCGCCTTGGCGCAAAAGGCGAGGGGCTGCACCAGATCGCGGCACTTCCCGCTTGACCTGACGCAGTAGCTGACTTACCCAGCCCTCGCTTGTGGCGGAGTAGCTCAGTTGGTTAGAGCACGGGAATCATAATCCTGGGGTCGGGGGTTCAAATCCCTCCTCCGCTACCAGACCCCCCTATGGTCTTAGCCCGGTTTGCGCAGACAGCTTGAGCCGTCGGTCTGAAAGATGCCGGTGGCGCGGTATTGCGCCAGCGCGGTCCGCGCCGCCAGCTTGATCAGGCAGTCCAGTTCATCCTCGCGGTCGGAATTCGGTGTCAGCAGACGGGCGCGGATGCCGAACACCGGGGTGCCGTCAATCGGGATCAGGTAGCTTTCGGGGGAAATGCCGACGGTGATGTCAAATGTATAGATCCAGGCGCGGTCATCGCCTTGCCCGATCCATTGCCCGACATCGGACTGGGTGACGATATTCACCACGACATCGGCCCCGGAGCCATTCGCGGCCGTCATCTCCGATCGCTCCAGCACCTCGATCAACGGCGGCAGCAGGTAATCGCCATAGCCGCTGGAGAATTGCGAAGACGACAATTCAATGATGTAGCTGTTGCCCTTCAGTGGCCCGGCACCGGCGGCAGTCACCGGTGACACCAGGCACAGGGCGCAAGAACTCAAGGCGGTCAAAAGAGCCTGGGTGGGAAGTGTCATCACGTTGTCCTGCTCGGCTGCATCGCGGTTGGCCCATCCTTGCCGTGGCGGCGGCCCGCTGTCTAGCGGTGTCGGGCACTGATCGGGCCGCGCAGCCGACGTTTCCCGGTTTACCAAATCGCCGGGGCTGTTATCACTGCCACAGGTCGGCATCGGGAGTGCGGCGGAATGAACAGCTATGATCTTCAGGGCCGGGTCGCCGTCATCACCGGCGGGGCACAGGGCATCGGCTATGCCGTGGCGCAGCGGATGGTGGCATCGGGTGCCAGGGTGGTCTTTTGGGACAGGGATATTGCAATGGCCAGCACCTCTGCCGCAGCACTTGGCCCCACAGCCTTTGCCGCCGAAGCCGATGTGACCGATGGCCCGGCACTGGCGGTGCTGGCGGCACAAACCGTGGCCAGCCATGGGTCGCTGGACATTCTGGTGACCAGCGCCGGAATCGCCGGACCCAATGGCCGCGTGATGGACTATGACCCCGCCGACTGGCACCGGGTGATCGACATCAACCTGACCGGCACCTTCAACAGTTGCCGCGCGGTGCTGCCGCATATGGTGGCGGCGGGCTATGGCCGGATCGTCACCATCGCCTCGGTGGCCGGCAAAGAGGGCAACCCGATGGCCGGGGCCTATTCCGCCTCCAAGGCGGGGGTGATCGCGCTGACCAAATCGATGGGCAAGGAACATGCCGGTGCCGACATCGCCGTCAACACCGTGACCCCCGCCGCCGCCAGAACCCGGATTCTGGATCAGGTGACCCCGGACTTCATCGCCTTCATGCTGTCGAAAATCCCGAGGGGACGGTTCCTGGAGGTGGCAGAGGCGGCGAACCTGATCACCTGGCTGGCATCCGAGGAAAACTCCTTTACCACCGGCGCGGTGTTCGACCTGTCTGGCGGGCGCGCCACTTACTGACATTGTGCCCCGAAGCAGTTCGCGGATGCCCTCTGCACCCATTGCCGCGTGAAAATCATCGCCGAATTCTTCGACCTTGGCGAGGTAATCGTCTTCAGTAAGAAGCTGACACTTGTTCAACGGTGTCATGCCCGGATCGGTCACGAAGATCGGAAGAGCACACGTCTGAACTCCAGTCACGGACATCAATCTCGT
>JAYTDA010000141.1:0-1711 GCA_043736155.1 Paracoccaceae bacterium
CCCATCGCCTTGTGCACCCGCAGCCCCTCGGCCAACTGATCGCCGACGCGCATGTAGGGGTTGAGGCTGGTCATCGGGTCCTGAAAGATCATCGACAGACTGACCCCGCGCACCCGGTCCAGCGCCTTTGGCCCAAGTGACAACAAGTCCTGCCCCAGAAACTGCGCGCTCCCCCCAGCCCGCCCGTTCGCCGCCAGCAGCCCCATCAGCGAAAACAGGATCTGGCTTTTGCCCGACCCGCTTTCGCCGACGATCCCCAGCACCTCACCCGGGCGGATATCGAAACTCACCCGGTCCACGGCGCGCATGTCGCCGCCCGGCAAGCGGAAATCCACCACCAGATCGCGCACTTGCAAAAGCGGTTCACCGGTCATTGGGGTCAAAAGCATCGCGCAAGCCGTCGGCAATGAAGTTCAGGCAGAACAGCACCAGCGCCAGCAACCCGCCGGGCAGCAGCAGCAGCCGCAGGTCGCTGTCCATGGCGGCGGTGCCGGTCTGGATCAGGTTGCCCCAGCTGGCCTGCGGTTCCCTGATGCCAATGCCCAGAAACGACAGGAAACTTTCCGACAGGATCACCTCGGGCACCAGCAATGATCCATAGACGACCACCACCCCCAGACAGTTCGGCACGATGTGCTCGACCACGATCTGGCCCGCCGTCATGCCGCCCGCCCGCGCCGCCTCCACAAACTCCCGCTTTGCCAGACTTTGCGCCTGCGCGCGGACGATCACCGCCGGGGTCAGCCACAGGGTGAACACGATGGCCGCAAACAGTGCCACGTTGCCGCCGCCGAGCAGAAGGCTCAGCAGAATCACCAGAATGACATAGGGGAAGCCGTAGAGCACCTCCACCGCCCGCATCATCAGCCGGTCGGCCCGGCCCCCGGCATAGCCCGCGACGGCGCCGTACAGCACGCCGATCCCCCCCGCCGTGGCGGCCCCCAGAAAACCGATGGTCAGCGATACCCGCCCCCCCTCCAGCACCCGCACCAGCAGGTCGCGGCCATAATCATCGGTGCCGAACAGATGCACCGACCCGAAATCCACCGGCGCCGAAATGACATCGAAATCCGCATCCTCGCCGGTGAAGGGAAACGCCAGCGGCCCGAGGAAACAGGCGAGCACCACCAGCGCCAAAACCATCACGGACGCCATGGCGAGGCGGTTGGCCCGGAACCGGCGCAGCTGCATTTGGAAGGTCGACAGGGGCTCAGCCATCGGCCCGCACCCTCGGGTCCAGAAACCCCCGCAGCACATCGGTGGCGATGTTGAAGCCGATCAGCAGCGCCCCGTACAGCAGCGTGATCCCCATCACCAACGGGTAATCCCGGTTCAACGCCGCATCGACGAAATGCCGCCCGATCCCCGGCACCGCGAAAATCGTCTCGATCAGGATCGACCCGGTGATGATCGCCGCCGTCGCCGGGCCAAGATAGGCAATCACCGGCATCAGCGCCCCCTTCATCGCGTGCCCCACCACCGCCCGCCGCGCCCCGATCCCCTTGGCCCGCGCCGTGCGGACATAATTCTCGCGCAACGTCTCGATCATCGAGGCGCGGGTCAGGCGCGAGATATAGGCGATGTTGGGCAGGCTCAGCACCAGCACCGGCAGCACGAGGCCCCGCCAGCCATGCTCGGACCCGCCCACCGGCAGCCAGTTCAGATGCAGCGCGAAGAACACCTGCGCCAGCGGGCCGATCACGAAAATCGG
>JAYTDA010000142.1:0-1513 GCA_043736155.1 Paracoccaceae bacterium
GCGATCCAGTCCCGCAACTGCGCCGCAATCCCCGCCCGGTCGTCGCGCACGATTCCCCGCGCGGCGAGGACGTGCCCGGCGGCGAGCAGCCGCTCCACCAGCGTGTCGCCCGACCGGTCATCCGCCGGTCCCCGGGTGTCCGAAACCGTCAGCACTGCGATCCGCACCGGCACGAAATCCCGGCTTTCATCAATCCCGCTCATCCCAGTTTCTCTTTCAGGCTCAGCAAATCCGCCCATGCCTCGCGTTTCGCCGCCGGGTTGCGCAGCAGATAGGCCGGGTGGGTCATCGGCAGCACCGGCCTGCCAAGCGCCGTGGTCCAGCCGCCGCGCAGCCGCAGAATGCCCTTCTGTTTCAACAGCGTCTGACAGGGAATGTTGCCCAGAAGCACGATCACCTCGGGATCCACCAGCGCGATGTGCCGCTCCACAAACGGGCGGAACATGGCGATTTCCTCCGGCGACGGGTCGCGGTTCTGCGGGGGCCGCCAGGGCAGCACGTTGAAGATATAGACCGCCTGCGCCGGATCGGGCGATGTGCGCGACAGGCCGATGGCGGCGAGCATCCGGTCCAGCAACTGCCCCGCCGTGCCGACGAAAGGCCGCCCCTCGATATCCTCCTCGCGCCCCGGGGCCTCGCCCAACAGCAGCACCCGGGCCGCCGGGTTGCCATCACCGAACACCAGCGATTTCGCCCCCCGCTTCAGATCGCAGTGCTCGAACCCCGCCATCGCCGCCCGCAAATCCTCCAGCGTTTCCGCCCGCGCCGCCAAAGTCTGCGCCACCGCGACGGCATCCTGCGGTCCCTCGGGCGCGACCGGCTCGACCGGCTCGACCGCACGCGCCGCCGGTTTCACCGGTTCCGCCAGCTCATACCGGTTCAGGGCCAGATCGCCGATCGCCTCGGCCACGCCCAGATCAACCTGCCAGGCCAGCGCCGCCAGCGACGCCTGCCAATCCCCCGCGATATCGTCGATGATTCCCATGACCGCAAAACTAGGCTCCCCCACCCCGCGCCACAAGCGCACCGTTGCGATGCAGGCCGCCCGATGCCACAACGCGATCATGACGCAGTTCGTGGTTGCCCTCGCCGTGATCTTTGCCCTTGGCGCTGTACCGCCGGTGCGATGGGGCATCCGTTTTCTGGGCCTGCTTGCCCTGCTGCTGATGATTGTTCTTGTGACCCAACCAACGCCCTATGACGGCCCCGGTCTGGGATACCAAATGATGATGGCGGCGGTGCTGTGGATGTCCCTGCCGATGCTAACGGGGGTGGCACTGCGCGGTGCGATTGCCCTCGCGATCCCGCCCCGCGAACCGGCACCGGCAGAGGCGATGGCGCTGACGGGGTTCGACGGTCTGTTGCAGGCAGGCTTCGGTGTTCTGATCGGTTGCGCGATATTCCTTTTGCTGGCGGTGCTGCTGCAAGGCATCCCCGGCGGCCTGACCCTGCATGTCACCATCGCTGCCCTGTCCCTTTTGATCACCGCCGCCCTGTGGCGCACCCACCTGCG
>JAYTDA010000143.1:0-21414 GCA_043736155.1 Paracoccaceae bacterium
GGCCGCGCGTCTTTCGACGCGCGGCCCGGTTCATCCCATTGGGAAGAAATCACTGCGACGGTTCAACCGCGTCGATCGAGGTGGCAATCTTGTCGCCGAGGCCGTCCACGCTGGTGCGGACAGTGGCAACAACCGCCAGGCCGAGGCCGACGATCGCGGCCGTCAGCACGACCCAGTCAACGGTGACGGCACCGGATTCGTCGTTGTGGAACTTCTTGAACAGCTTGAACAGTTTCATGGTCGTCTCCGTTTGGATAAGGTTTCGCTCGGTCTCGCCTTGGGGTCTTGCTGGTCCGGCCTCTGTTCCGGAACGGTCTCCTCATCGGCATGGGTCCATATGGCCGCTCAATCGTGGCGAGAATTTGGCGCAGATCGTACATTTTCACAGTCTATAAAGATTTTGGACCGATCCATGCCAACAGGCTGAAAACCTGTGATTCTTTGTCAAATTGGGTACTGCATCCCCGGAAAGTCGGACAGTTTCCGTGGCAGGAAAGCTGCAATTGTGGCGTTGCGGCCCGGTTTCTCCGGGGACCCGGTAGAAATTTTCCGCCGATTCCCGCACAAGGGACACAACAAGAAACGACCGAGGCAGACAGGAAACCCCGATGCGGCATCTATGGCCAGCCGGACTATTGCTGTTGGCGCTGCTGGCATCGCCGGTGGCGGCCGAGGACAGCGGCTCAACGGATCAACCGGTTTTCAAACGGGTCAAGCCGCCAGCGGCAGGGGCCACCCGGCGGATTCTGGTGCAGATCGACCCGGTGGAGCAGGCCCGGGTTCTGGCCGCCGGCATTGCGGCGGCGCGGCTGCGCAAGGAACAGGAGCAGGAGGTCGCGACCGATGTGGCCCCAACCCTTCCCACCGGCCAACCCTCCACCCAAACCTCGGATGTGCTGGACTGGTACTGGCAAGCCGTCTCGCCCAGCCTTGGTGAAAGTGACGGGCGGTTTTCCCAGGCCGTCGCCATGCTGAGCCAGGGGCCGGACGGGCAGTCGGTTGCCGCACCCCGGCTGCAATCGCTGCAGGAAATCGCCCGGGTTCATGGCGGCGCCATTCTGGGTGCCACCATCGGCACACGGGTGTCACCGGCGCTGGTGCTGGCGGTGATCGGCATCGAATCGGCGGGCAGGACCACCGCTGTCAGCCCGAAAGGCGCACAGGGGCTGATGCAGCTGATCCCCGATACCGCCGCGCGCTTCGGGGTCACCGACAGCACCGATCCCGCCCAGAACATCAGGGGCGGCGTCGCCTATCTCGATTGGCTGATGCAGGAATTCAACGGCGATCCGCTGATGGTGCTGGCCGGTTACAATGCCGGTGAAGGGGCGGTGCGCAGCAATGGCGGCGTGCCGCCCTATGATGAAACCCGCGCCTATGTGCCGAAGGTGCTGGCGGCCTGGTCGGTGGCGCGCGGCCTGTGCCTGACGCCGCCGGAACTGGTGTCGGATGGCTGCGTGTTCAACGTCAATGCGGTCAATGCCCCGGCGGGTTGACTAAAAACCGCCCGCCCGGCTTGTTTTTCGCCCAAATACTCACCTTTCCACCGCACCCCAAGGCGCAGGCGTCACAAGATCCGCGCCTCTGTCGCCGCCCGCATCTCCGCCTCACTCACCCCATCCGCCAGTTCCACGATCTTCAACCCGCCCGGCACCACATCCAGCACGCCCAGATTGCTGATGATGCGGTTGACCACGCCCTTGCCGGTCAAGGGCAGGGTACAGGCTGCCAGAACCTTCGATTCGCCATGTTTCGAGGTATGGTCCATCACCACCACCACGCGGCCGACCCCGGCCACCAGATCCATCGCGCCGCCCATGCCCTTGACCAGCTTGCCCGGGATCATCCAGTTCGCCAGATCGCCGGTTTCGGAAACCTCCATTGCCCCCAGGATCGCCATGTCGATCTTGCCGCCCCGGATCATTGCGAACGAGTCGGAAGACGAGAAATAGCTGGTGCGGTCCAGCTCGGTGATGGTCTGTTTGCCGGCGTTGATCAGATCGGCGTCTTCGGTTCCGGCCAGCGGAAACGGCCCCATCCCCAACATGCCGTTTTCCGATTGCAGCGTCACATCGACACCGGCGGGGATATGGTTCGACACCAGCGTCGGGATGCCGATGCCAAGGTTGACATACATCCCGTCTTTCAGTTCCAGCGCCGCCTTCGCGGCCATCTGATTGCGGTCCCAGGGCATGTCAGGAAGCCGATCTAGGTGAGAACGCGAACACAACCTGCCTTGAGGACAGACCTGATTGGCGATCATTGGTTATGTGAAAATATTGCTTGTAATCGCGCTCAGAATCTCTTGAAAGGTCACTAGCGCTGATGTTCAAATCACGAAGAAAATCCTCTGTGATCTGAACTTCTTCGTCAGGCCGACCATTTAGCTCTTCTACTAATTTCTCAATTTCCGACATTCCGGTGACTTCCATAGTTTCTTATCCTTTATGCCACACGCACCGTGCGGTTCTCGATGCGCTTTTCGTGCGCCCCCTGCACGATCCGGTGCACATAGATGCCCGGGGTATGGATGCTGTCGGGGTCAAGTGATCCCACCGGGACAATCTCTTCCACTTCCGCCACACAGATCTTGCCACAGGTCGCGACCGGCGGGTTGAAATTGCGCGCGGTCTTGCGGTAGACCAGATTGCCCTGCGCGTCGCCCTTCCAGGCCTTGACGATGGCAAGGTCGGCGACAATCCCGGTTTCCAGAATATAGGTCTGGCCGTTGAATTCCCGGGCGTCCTTGCCATCGGCAATCACGGTGCCAACCCCGGTGCGGGTGTAGAACCCGGCAATCCCGGCCCCCCCGGCCCGCATCCGCTCCGCCAGGGTGCCTTGCGGGTTGAACTCCAGCTCCAGTTCGCCCGCCAGGTACTGGCGCATGAATTCGGCATTTTCGCCGACATAGGATGAGATCATCTTTTTGACCTGCCTGGTCTGCAACAATTGCCCCAGCCCGAAATCATCGACCCCGGCATTGTTCGACGCCACGGTCAACCGCTTGACGCCATTGTCTTTCAGCGCTGCAATCAGCAGTTCCGGAATGCCGCACAGCCCGAAACCGCCGGCGGCGATCATCATGCCGTCGAACAGCAACCCGTCAAGCGCCGCTGCAGCCGATGGATAGATCTTCTTCATCAATGCCTCCGCTGTTCGGGATGGTTTCTGGCGGGCTTGCCTGTCGGTGTCAACCATTTGCCGCGATGCAGCATGTCAAGGCGTCGCGGCTTTCTTCGCCGCCACCTTCGGCTTTGCTGCTGCCTTAGGTTTTGCTGCGGCCTTCGGTTTCACCGCAGCCTTGGGCTTGGCCGTAGCTTTCGGCTTCGCCGCCTTGGTGCCCTTGCCGCCCTTGGCCGCCTTTTCACTGGCCAAAGCCACCGCCATGTCAAACGTCACGGCTTCCGGCTCGACCCCCTTGGGCAGGGTGGCGAACACCTTGCCCCATTTGACATAAGGCCCGTAACGCCCTGCCATCACCTGCATTGCACCGCCTTCGGGATGCTCGCCCAATTCGGCCAGCGGTGCCACCGGGGCGGTGCTGCGGCCCTTGGTGTATTTGTTGGCCAGCACCTCCACGGCGCGGTTCATCCCGATGGTAAAGACCTCTTCGACGTCGGGCAGGTTGGCATAGACCTTGCCATGTTTCACATAGGGGCCATAGCGCCCGATGCTGGCCTCGACCGGCTCACCGTCCGCCGGATGCGGACCGATTGGCCGTGGCAGCGCCAGCAGCAGCAGGGCGCGGTCCAGCGACAGCGTTGCGGCGTCCCAGCCCTTGGGCAGGCTGGCGCGCGGCGGTTTCGGCTCGGCCTCGGTCGCTTCACCGACCTGCACATAGGGGCCAAACCGGCCGTTGCGCAGGCTGACCGGCAAGCCGCCCGCGTTCAGGCCCAGCACCTTGCCGTCAACCACCCCGGCCTCGTCGCCATCGGGGGCCGACAAGGGGCGGGTATAGCGGCATTCGGGATAGTTCGAACAGCCGATGAAGGCGCCACCGGACCGCGCGGTTTTCAGGTTCAGATTGCCGGTGCCGCACACCGCACAGATGCGCGGGTTTGACCCATCCTCGCGCGGCGGATAGAGGTGCGGGGCCAGCAGGTCATTGATCTTTTCCAGCACCTCGCCAATCCGCAGGTCGGCGGTTTCGGCAATGGCGGCGGAAAAGTCGCGCCAGAACCGGCTGAGCACATCCTTGTAGTTGCGCTGCCCGGCGGTGATGTCGTCCAGCTGTTCTTCCAGATCAGCGGTAAAGTCATATTCGACATAGCGCGCGAAATAGTTCGACAGGAACGCCGTCACCAGCCGCCCCTTGTCTTCGGGGATCAGCCGGTTCTGATCCTTGCGGACATATTCGCGGTCCTGAATCGTGGTGACGATCGAGGCATAGGTCGAGGGGCGGCCGATGCCCAGCTCTTCCATCCGCTTGACCAGCGTCGCCTCGGTGTAGCGCGGCGGCGGCTGGGTGAAACTTTGGGTTGGTGTAATCAGCCGTTTCTCCGCCGGTTCGCCCTGGGTGATCTGCGGCAACCGGCCACCGTCTTCGTCATCCTCATCATCGCGGCCTTCCTGATAGATTTTCAGGAAACCGTCGAACAGCATCACCTGCCCGTTGGCGCGCAGTTCCACCTGACCATCGGGGCTGGCGACATCGACCGTGGTCCGTTCCATCCGCGCGGCTGCCATCTGGCTGGCGATGGTGCGTTTCCAGATCAGGTCATAGAGCTTGCGCTGATCGGCTTCGGTGATTTTCAGCGTATCGGGGCTGGCCGCCATTTCGGTGGGGCGGATGCATTCATGCGCCTCTTGCGCGTTTTTCGCCTTGTTCTTGTACATCCGCGGGCTGTCGGGCACATAGCTCGGCCCAAACCGCCGCTTGATCTCGTCACGCGCCGCCATCACCGCTTCGGGGGCCATGTCGATGCCGTCGGTCCGCATATAGGTGATGTGACCGGCCTCATACAGCCGCTGCGCCGCATTCATCGCCACCCGTGCCCCCATGCCGAACTTGCGGCTGGCTTCCTGTTGCAGGGTCGAGGTCATGAACGGCGCATAGGGGTTGCGGGTGGCAGGCTTGGCTTCGACCGATTTCACGCTGAAGGTGCGTGACGTGATCGCCTGCACCGCAATCTCGGCAGCGGTCGCGCTTGGAATGTCGAATTTATCCAGCTTTTTGCCGCCCAGCACGGTCAGCCGCGCCTCATACTCCTGCCCGCGCGGGGTGGCGAGCAGGGTGGCCACCGTCCAGTATTCCCGGGCGCGGAACGCTTCGATCTCCATTTCGCGGTCAACGATCAGCCGCAGGCAGACCGATTGCACCCGCCCCGCCGATTTCGCCCCCGGCAGTTTGCGCCACAGCACCGGCGACAGGTTGAACCCGACCAGATAGTCCAGCGCACGGCGGGCAAGGTAAGCCTCGACCAGTTCCATATCGACCTGGCGCGGCACCTTCATCGCCTCGGTCACCGCGGTTTTGGTGATGGCATTGAACACCACCCGGCTGACCTTGGTGGTTTTCTTGATCGATTTCGCCAAGGCCTCGGTCAGATGCCAGGAAATCGCCTCGCCCTCGCGGTCCGGGTCAGTGGCCAGGATCAGCTCATCATCCGATTTCATCGCCTCGGCAATGGCGCGCAGGTGCTTTTTGCTGTCGGCAGCCACTTCCCAGGTCATCGCGAAATCAGAATCAGTGTCGACCGAGCCATCCTTGGCGGGCAGGTCGCGGACATGACCATAGGAGGCCAGAACCGTATAGTCGGACCCCAGATATTTGTTGATTGTCTTGGCCTTGGCGGGGGATTCTACAACAACGACGGCCATGACAAACCCTTGTTTCCAACAGCGACCCAGAGGCGCGGCAAGATGTGGGAGGCACGGGGGGAATGTCAATGGCGGCTCTTGACCTTTGACCGGGGGGCAGCGGAAGCTGGCAGAGTTGGCAAATGGAGGCAGGTGATGCGCAGATTTCAGGCAGTTCTGGCGGTTTGTGTCGCCCTGATCGCGGCGGTGTCCGGCCCGGCAGCGGCCTATGAAACCCCCGCCAAGGGGTCTGACCTGCGCCGCGCCCTGGTTGATGCGCTGCGGCCCCATGCCGAATGGCTGCTGGGGGCGCCGGTGGAGTTTGTGGTGGATGACCTGCGGGTGGCGGGGAGCCGGGCCTTTGGTGCCTTTTCGCCACAACGCCCAGGTGGCGGTGCCATCAACCCGGCCCGGACCCCGATGGCCCTGCGGGGCGAGTGGCAGCCGGAATTCATCGATGGCCTCCATATCGAGGCCCTGTACCAGAAATCCGGTGACACCTGGGTGGCGGTGCATTGGCAAATCGGCGCCACCGATGTCTGGTATGGGTGGGATGCGCTGTGTGCCGACTATGCGGCAGTGACACCGGAAGCGTGCCGCTGATGCTTGCCCGCCATCAGGCCTTGCGCGGGGCACGGCGGGAGGGGCCTACCGCCCCACCCCGGCATAGACCTCGAACCCGGCCTTTTTCGCCTCTTTGGCGCTGTAGATGTTGCGCAGATCGACCATGCGCGGGCTTTCCATCCTTTTCGCCAGTTTCTTCAGATCAAGCGCGCGAAACTCGTTCCATTCGGTCAAAAGCACCACCAGATCGGCGGATTGCGCGGCGTGGTAGGCGTCATCGAGCCATTTCACCCCGGGCAGCAGCGCCTCGCCTTCGCGTTTGCCTTGGGGGTCGGTGACCCGCAGTTTGGCCCCCAGACCCACCAGCGCCGGGATGATGGTCAGCGACGGCGCATCGCGCATGTCATCGGTGTTGGGCTTGAAGGTGACACCCAGCACCGCGATGGTCTTGCCGTTGACCGACCCGCCAAGCGCATCGGCGATCTTGTCGACCATCCGGCGTTTGACCTCTTCGTTCACCTTGATCACGGTTTCGGTGATCTGCATCGGCACCGCATGGTCCTGGCCGATCCGGGCCAGCGCCTTGGTATCTTTCGGAAAACACGACCCACCATAGCCGGGACCGGCATGCAGGAACTTGTTGCCGATCCGGCCATCCAGCCCCATGCCTTTCGACACCGATTTCACATCGGCACCGACCTTTTCACACAGCGCCGCGATTTCGTTGATAAAGGTGATCTTGACCGCCAGAAAGGCGTTGGCGGCATATTTGATCATCTCGGCGCTGTCCAGATCGGTATAGACAATCGGGAAATCGCGCAGGAACAGCGGGCGGTAGATCGCATCCATCACCTCACGCGCCCGCCCCTGTTCGACATCGCCCGCCAGCCCGACCACCACCCGGTCCGGCCGCATGAAATCATCAAGTGCCGCGCCTTCACGCAGAAACTCGGGGTTCGAGGCGACATCGAAATCGGCATCGGGACGGGCCTTCTTGATCACCTGTTTCACCGCGCGGTTGGTGCCGACCGGCACCGTCGATTTCGTCACCACCACGGCGTAGCCGGTCAGGGCGGCGGCAATCTCTTCTGCCGCTGCCATCACATAGGTCAGATCGGCATGGCCATCGCCGCGCCGGGTCGGGGTGCCAACGGCGATGAACACCGCATCCGCCCCCGCCACTGACGCCGCCAGATCACCGGAAAAGCGCAACCGGCCCGCAGCCACATTGCGCGCCATCACGCCATCCAGCCCCGGTTCATAGATCGGCACCTTGCCCGCCTCCAGCATGGCAATCTTGCGCGGATCCTTGTCGACGCAAATCACCTCATGCCCGAAATCGGAGAAGCAGACGCCAGAGACCAGGCCGACATAGCCGGTGCCAATCATTGCGATTCTCATGAATGACCCTTTGTATCAATGCCACTTTGCCCCGTGAATCAACGATCCACCGCCGCCTGTCAACGCCCCCCCCCGTTTTGCGCAATGGTGCCGGGGATTTGGTGCCTTTGTCTCTGAAATGGTGCCAAAAAGGCGGCTCTGACCGCTGCCCGACCCTATCCCGCATTCCCGGTATAGCCGCGATACCAGTCGATGAACCGCGCCGCCCCTTCGCGGATATCGGTGCGCGGCAAGGCCCCGACCAGCGCTGTCAGCAGCGTGGTATCGGCCCAGGTGGCCGGCACATCGCCGGGTTGCATCGGCAACAGCCGCCGCGCCGCCTTGATCCCCAGGGCATCTTCAATGGCCGCGACGAAATCCAGCAAAGCCACCGGGGTACCGTTGCCGATATTGACCACCCGGAACGGCGCAACCGGTGACAGGCTGTCGCCGTCCGATACCGGCGCACCTGCCACCGGCGGCACATCCAGCAGCCGCCGGATTCCCTCGACCAGATCGTCGACATAGGTAAAGTCGCGCCGCATCTCGCCCATGTTGTAGATGTCGATGGGTTCACCGGCCAGGATGGCGCGGGCGAATTTGATCGGGGCCATGTCGGGGCGGCCCCAGGGGCCATAGACGGTGAAAAACCGGAACATTGTGGTGGGGGTGCCGTAAAGATGGGCATAGGAATGCGCCATCGCCTCGGTGGCCTTTTTGGTGGCGGCGTAAAAGCTCATCGGGTGGTCGGCGCGGTCGGTCTCACGGTAGGGCATCGCGGTGTTGGCGCCGTAAGCCGAGGAGGTCGAGGCGATCAGCAGATGCGCCGGTCTGTGCGCCCGCGCCGCCTCCAGCACTTCAAAGGTGCCGATCAGATTGGCCTCGACATAGGACCTCGGCGCTTCGATTGAATGGCGCACCCCGGCCTGGGCGGCCAGATGCACCACCACATCGGGGCGCAGGTCTGCCACCACAGCGGCAAACCGCCCCGGGTCCTCGACCAGCGCCTGATGGCTGCAAAAGCCGGGGTTCGGCAGCAGCTGTGCCAGCCGCGCCTGTTTCAGCGCCACATCGTAATAGGGCGTCATCGCATCATAACCGACAACGCGGAACCCGTCGGCCAACAGCCGCTGGCTGAGGTGAAACCCGATAAAGCCGGAAGACCCGGTGACAAGGGCGGTGCGGGTCATGCTGGTCCTTTCGCGTGGCTCTGCCACCATAGCGGCGGTGCAGGCAGGGTCAACCAAGCCGGAACCGGCGTACTGAAGTTGCGGCCAGATCCAGCGGCGGTGCCTGGCCGGCCACCAGATCGGCGATGATGGCGGCAGTTATCGGGGCCAGTGTCACCCCGATATGGCCGTGGCCAAAGGCATACAGCACCGCTGCCCCGGCCGATGAGGGGCCGATCACCGGCAGGCTGTCAGGCAGTGACGGGCGGAAACCGAGCCAGGACCGGTCAGGTTCGCCCAGATCGGGAAACACCGCCTGCGCCCCGTCGATCAGCCGTTGAATGCGGTGCGGTGACGGGCTTGGGTCCAGCCCGCCCAGTTCCACCGTGCCCGCCACCCGCAAGCGCCCCGCCATCGGGCAAAGGTAAAACCCGCGCGCTGTCGGGCAGGCCGGGCGCAGCAGACGCGGCGTACCCATGTCATATTCGATATGGTAGCCGCGTTCGGTATCGAGCGGCACCCGGTCCCCCGCCATCGCCGCCAGCGGGCGGGACCGGGCACCGGCGGCAATCACCACTTGGCGGGCCAGCAGGCTATGCCCCTCGCCAGCCAGCCGAACGCCGCCCCGGCTGCGGCCAAGGCTCAGCACCCGCCAGCGCAGGTGCCGCACCCCGGACTGACCGGCAGCCTGCGCCAGAAGCGCCATCATCCGGCCCGGGTCGGTCAGAAACCGCGCCCCGGGAAACAACGCGCCGCCGGCGGCTCCGGGCGGCAATCCAGGCTCCAGCGCTGCCAGTTCTTCGGGGCCGATCAGATCAACCGTCACCCCCAAAGCCCGCCGCGCCGCCATGTCCCGGTGCGCCGCCGCATAGGCGGCAGGGGTGTCATACAGATACAGCGCCCCCCGGTCCTGCAACAGATCAGCGCCGCCCACCGCTGCCGCCAGCGCCTGCCAGCGCGGCGCTGCATCGGCCAGCAGCGCCGCCAGCGCCGCCGCATTGCGCGCCGCCGCCCCCGGCAGGCTTTGCCGCAGAAACCGCAACAGCCATGGCGCCAGCCCCAGAATCGCCGCCTTGCGGATCGCCAGAGGAGACGCGGCATCGAACAACAGCGACGGCAGGTTGCGCAGCACATCGGGGGTGCCGACCGGCATCACCGCATAGTCGGCAATCGTCCCGGCATTGCCAAAGGATGCACCCGACCCCGGCTCTCCGGGATCAATCATCACCACCTCGCGCCCCGCCTGTGCCAGACGCAACGCAATGGTCAGGCCCACCACGCCTGCCCCGATCACGGCAATCTCGGTGCGTTCCATCGCTCAGCCGTGGCCTCTTTTCCTGAGGGTTTGTTTTTCGCTCAAATACTCCCGCCGGAGGCGTCTTGGCTGCCATGTGCCTCCGGCGGGAGTATTTTTGATGAAAAACAAGCCGTTACATGCAGGCGTCAAACAGGGCGCGGGTGTTGTCGTGCGTCATCACCACCGGATTGGCGCCGCAGGTCGGATCTTGCAGTGCCATCTCGGTCAGGCGGTCCAGATCGGCGAACTGCACCCCCAGCGCCGACAGATTTTCCGGGATGTTCAGCAGTTTTCGCAACTGCATTACCCGTTCGTGGAACCCGGCATAGCCGCCGGGAATGCCGAGATAGGCGGCGGCGCGGGTGATCAGCGGTTCAATCGCGACGCGGTTGAAGGTCAGCACCATCGGCATCACCACCGCGTTGGTGGTGCCGTGGTGGGTGCCATAGACGGCTCCGACCGGATGGCTGAGGCTGTGAATTGCCCCCAGCCCCTTTTGGAACGCCACCGCCCCCATGGCGGCGGCAGACATCATATGGGCGCGGGCCTGCAAATCCTGTGGGTTGGCATAGACCAGCGGCAGATTCTCGAACACCAGCCGCATGCCTTCCAGCGCAATCCCCTGGCTCATCGGATGGTAAGACGGGGTGCAATAGGCCTCCAGACAATGGGCCAGCGCATCCATGCCAGTGCCTGCGGTGATGAAACGCGGCATCCCGACCGTCAGTTCCGGGTCGCAGATGGTGACAGATGGCAGCAGTTTGGGGTGGAAGATGATCTTTTTCACATGGGTCGCCGAATTGGTCAGCACCCCGGCGCGCCCGACCTCCGATCCGGTGCCTGCCGTCGTTGGCACTGCGATGATCGGGGCGATCTTGCTGGCATCGGCGCGGGTCCACCAGTCGCCGATATCCTCAAAATCCCAGACCGGCCGGGTCTGGCCGACCATGAAGGCGATCATCTTGCCCAGATCCAGCGCTGATCCGCCGCCAAAGCAGATTACCCCGTCATGGCCGCCGGCGCGGTAGACCGCCAGACCCGCCGCCATGTTGACCTCGTTCGGGTTCGGGTCGACCTCGGAAAACACGGCGCGGCCCAGCCCGCCCCGGTCGATGATGTCCAAAGCCTGCGCGGTGATCGGCAGCGCTGCCAGCGCCTTGTCGGTCACCAGCAGCGGCTTTTTCAGCCCCACCGCCTTGCAATGGTCGGCCAGTTCGCTGATCCGGCCGGGGCCGAATTTGATCGGTGTCGGGTAAGACCAGTTCATTGAGGGAACGCTCATTTCTGCACCTGTTTGAAGTGATAGGATTTCGGTCGGGTCAGGGCGTGATAGCCGATGACACCCAAGGCCCCGCCGCGTCCGGTATCCTTGCAGCCGGTCCAGCACAGCGCCGGGTCAAGGTAGTCGCAGCGGTTCATGAACACGGTGCCGGTTTCGATCTGGCGGCCAACCCGGGCGGCATTTTCGGGGTCGCGGGTCCACAGGCTGGCGGTCAGTCCATAAGGACTGTCGTTCATCAGCGCGATGGCTTCAGCCTCGGATGTCACCGCCATGATGCCGACCACGGGGCCGAATGACTCTTCGCGCATCACCCGCATCGCATGGGTGACATTGACCAGAATCTGCGGTGCCAGATAGGTGCCACCGTCATCTGCGGGGAACAGCGCCGGGTCGATCAGCGCCTTGGCCCCTGCCGCAATCGCCTCGGCGGTCTGGGCCCGGACCGTGTCGGAAAATCGCTTGTTGGCCATTGGGTCGATGGTGGTCTCATTGTCAAACGGGTTGCCGAGTTTCAGTTTGTTGACCCATTCAACGGATTTGGCGACAAACGCGTCAAACATCTGCTGATGCACATAAATCCGCTCGATGCCGCAGCAGCACTGGCCCGCGTTGAACATCGCGCCATCCATCAGCCCATCAACAGCCGCATCCAGATCGGCATCCGGCATCACATAGCCGGGGTCCTTGCCGCCGAGTTCCAGCCCAAGTGCTGTAAAGCTGCCCGCCGCCGCCTTTTCCATCGCAATGCCACCACCGACCGAGCCGGTAAAGTTCACAAAGCCGAAGCTGCGGGCGGCAATCAGCGCCTCGGTCACCGCATGGTCGAGGCACAGGTTCTGGAACACATCGGCGGGCACCCCACCGGCATGGAACGCCTGTGCCAGCCGTTCCCCCGCCAGCAGGGTCTGACTGGCATGTTTCAGCACCACCACGTTGCCGGCAATCAGCGCCGGCACGATGGTGTTGATCGCGGTCAGATAGGGATAGTTCCAGGGAGCCACGATGAACACCACGCCCTGCGGCACCCGTTCGATCCGGCGTTGAAACCGGGCGCTGTCCTCAATGACATGGGGGGCCAGCGCTTCGGCGGCGATGTCGGACATGTACCTGGTGCGTTCATTCACCCCGCCAAATTCGCCGCCATAGCGGGTCGGGCGGCCCATTTGCCAGGCCAGTTCCTGAACAATGTCGTCTTTCATCCGGTTCAGCGCCGCCACCCCGGCCTGCACCAGCGCAATCCGTTCGGCCAGCGGCCGCGCTGCCCACGCCGGTTGCGCGGCTTTGGCGCGCGCCACTGCAGCCTGGGCTTCGGCCAGTGGCATTGCCGGGCGTTCGGCGTAGATGCGCCCATCGACGGGAGAGATACATTGGATCATCTTGGTCATGTCGGTCCTCGGGGGTTCCTCGGGGGTTGTCAGCAGGGAAGGGCCATCACATGGCCCCGTTCGGCATAGGAAAGGATCAGGCGGTCACGGGTGACGATGCGCAGCCCCCGGTCGCGGGCAGTAGCGATCATCAACCGGTCCATCGGGTCTTTTGGCGGGGTGCCGGGCAGAAAGTGGCTGGCGATCAGAATGGTTTCGGTCAGCGGTGCGATGGACTGGTCAGACAGCGCCGCCAATCTTGCATACCATTCGTTGGGGCTGAATGGCAGTGTCAGCTTGCCGCGCGCCACCAGAAGGCCAACCTCCCAGGCAGATATGGGCGAGATGAACAGGTGGCCACCGGCTTGAACCGCCTGCGCAATCGCGTCTTCGGTACCACGTTGCAGTGCCGCCTCTGACAACATCCATAGCGCTGCGCAGGTGTCGAGCAACAGGTCATTCACGCGGCTTTTCCTCGTAGACCGACCAATCGTCATACTTGCCTTCGCCCCATTCGGGGTCTGCGGGTTGTGTCAGGTCATAGCCCGGTTCCAGCCACAGCATCCCTTTCATAGCGCCAAAGATCGGGTGGCGGCCCGGTTTGCGAGCGATTTCGACTTCATTCAGCTTCACAAACGCCAGCTTTTCCGCGTCCAGATCAACCGCCTGGCTTTGGTATCCCGCCAGGTGCCAGGCTGCGGCGTTGACGTGGGTGGTGGGGTTGTTGGCCCACCAGGCGCGGTGTTTGCGGGCCGAGGGTGGCAAGGGGAAACCCAGCAGCGCCTCCAGTTCGGCAAAGGTCATCGGCAGGCGGTCGGCGTTGATGGCGCGCAGGTGGCGGGTCAGGGGGGCGTATTTGGCCATGGGGCACCGCTATGAGTTACTCATGTCACTATGTTACCATAGTAACTCAGTTACTTTCAAGCCCGCTCCAACCCGCGTGCCACTTCCCAATCGGTCACCACCCGGTCCATTTCGCTGACTTCGTGCCGCGCATTCACGACATAATGGTCGACCACATCATCGCCAAACGCCGCGCGCAGCATCTTTGACCCATCCAGCAGCGTCGCGGCATCGCGCAGCGATTTCGGGATTTCACGGACCCCGGCGGTGGCATAAATATCACCGGCAATTTCCGGCTCCAGCACCATCTTGCCTTCGATCCCCGCCAGACCGGCAGCCAACAATGCGGCGCAGGCGAGATAGGGGTTCAGATCGGCACCGCCGATCCGGCATTCGACCCGGACGGCTTTGGAGCTTTCGCCGCAAACCCGGAACCCGGCGGTGCGGTTGTCGACGCTCCACACCGCCTTGGTGGGCGCAAACATGCCGACGACAAAGCGTTTGTAGCTGTTGACATAGGGGGCGAGGAAACAGGTCAGTTCTCCGGCGTGGCTCAACTGCCCCGCCAGATAGGACCGCATCACCTCGCTCATGCCATATTGCGCTTTCGGGTCGTAAAAGGCGTTTTTGCCAGCCGACCACAGCGACTGGTGGATGTGGCTCGAAGACCCCGCGTGCTTGTGGCTCCACTTCGCCATGAAGCTGGCGGCGAGGCCCTGCTGGTGGGCAATCTCCTTGACGCCGTTTTTCACGATGGAATGCATGTCGCAGGTATCGAGCGCATCGGAATAGCGCACGTTGATTTCCTCCTGCCCCGCCTCTGCCTCCCCTTTTGAATTCTCCACCGGGATACCGGCACCATACAAACCATTGCGGATGGCGCGCATCACGCCTTCTTCCTTGGTGGTGCCAAGGATCGAATAGTCGATGTTATAGCGCGACAGCGGGGTCATCCCCCGGTAGCCCGCGTCAAAAAGCGCGTTGTAGCTTTGTTCGAACAGGAAAAACTCCAGCTCCGATGCCATCATCGCGGTAAACCCCAGCGCCTTGGCCCGTTCGATCTGGCGTTTCAGCACCGAACGCGGCGCGTGCGGCACCAGTTCATGGCTGTGGTGATCGAGAAAATCGCACATCACCATCGCGGTGCCGGGCAACCACGGCACCCGGCGCAGCGTCGCCAGATCGGGCTTGTGAACATAATCGCCATAGCCGGTTTTCCAGTTGCTGGATTTGTAGCCCTGCACCGGAGTCATATCCATATCGACCGCCAACAGGTAATCGCAGCCATGGGTTTCCTGATACCCTGCATCCAGAAAATGCTGGATGTGAAAGCGTTTGCCCATCAGGCGGCCCTGCATGTCGATGACACAGGTCAGCACGGTGTCGATCTCGCCAGCGGCAGCGGCGGCTTTCAGTTGGTCAAGCGTCAGGTTGGCGGGCATGGTCTATCCTGTCTTCTGCTGTCGGGAAGGGTGGGAAATCACGGCATCCATGGCGCGGTGCAGCACCGGTGCCAGGTGGGCGGCCATCGCCCGTTCGGCCGCGGGCGTGGCGATCAGGTCGTTGCGCAGTTCCAGCATCACATTGGCCAGACCATAGGGTGTCGCCTGCAGCCGCAGCGTATGGGTGACATCATCGGCGGCGGAATAGGGCTCATTGAGCCGGGTGACCAGCGGCAGCATCTGTGCCGCCTGCATCAGCGCCAGCGCCAAGGCGGGATCGGCATCATGGATTATCCCGAATTCCACGCCGCGGGGTTTGCCATGATAGACCGGGGTAACGGAATGCACGGTGATCAGCACCGGGGCAGGGCCGTTGGTCAGGCGGTGCAGGATCAGGCCGCGCAAGGCGTCGTGAAACGGGCGATAGACTGCGTTGACCCGCAACAGGCGGTCAGTGGCGGACAGGGCGCGGTTGCCGGGTATCTCATGCACCTCTGACCGCGCCGCCATCGCCCCGACAGCATCCGGGGGCCGGTTGCAATCATAGATCAGCCGCGACAGCGGGGCAGTGACCAGCGGCGCCTCCAGCGCCAGGGCCAAAGCGCGGGCCAGTCCAAGGGCACCGGGGTCCCAGGCGATATGGGTGTGCTGTTGCGCAGCGGTCAGGCCCAGGGTGCCGAACGCTGCGGCAAAGGCGTTGCTGGCATGTTCGCAGACCACGATGGCCCTGCCGGGTGCAGCGGGGTTTTCGATCAGGGCGGGCCATGCAGGCTGGGCAGCGGCAGTCATCTGAAATCCGGCGTCGGTTCGGCGATTTGCCGTTGTACGGTCTGCATCCGGCCTGTGATTGTCAATATTCTTTCTTTCAGGGTCGGAATGTAGCAATCTTTCCGAAACTGCGTTGAAAGGTGTGTTGTGACCGTACCCGTGCCGCCCCCCGCCGCCTCTGTCGAGGTTTTGTTGCAGCAAAGTTTCGAGGCGCTGACCCGCGCTGAACGCCTGCTGGCCAGCCATGTGCTGCGGGCCTATCCGGTGGCGGCGCTGGGCTCGATCACTGCACTGGCCAAGGCGGCAGGGGTATCAACGCCAACCGTGGTGCGGCTGGTGCAAAAGCTGGGGTTTCGCGGCTACCCGGAGTTTCAGGCGGCGCTGCGCGGCGAAGTGGAAGAGATGCTGGTGTCGCCGCTGGCCAAGCATGACCGCTGGTCAAAGGCGGCGCCGCAAACCCACATTCTGAACCGCTTTGCCGATGCCACCCTGGCCAACCTGTCGGCTACCCTGCAACAGATCGACCATGCCGAATTTGATGCCGTTTGTGGGTTGCTCGCCGATCCGGCCCGCGCGGTGTTTGCGATGGGGGGGCGGATCACCCATGCGATGGCAGACCATTTCGTGACCCACATGAAAGTGGTGCGGCAAGGGATGGTGCTGATGTCGGATGCCTCCAGCGCCTGGGCCCCGGCTTTGCTGGATATGAAACCGGGCGATGTGCTGCTGGTGTTCGATATCCGCCGCTATGAAAACACCGTGTTGCAGATGGTTGAGATGGCGGTGGAACGCGGGGCGGTGGTGGTGCTGGTGACCGATCAGTGGGTCTCCCCTGCGGCGGCACAGGCCCGCCACCGGTTAAGCTGTCAGATCGAGGTGCCGTCGGCCTGGGACAGTTCGGTGACGATCCTGTTTCTGGTCGAGGCCCTGGTGGCGGGGGTCGAGGCCCTGACCTGGGATGCGACACAGGCACGGCTGAAGGTTTTGGAGGAGTTGAACGCGAAGACGCGGTTTTTCCGGCATTTCCGGTAGGGGGCGGGCAATCCCGGGCCGGGACGGTTGCGGGGGTGAGGGATTTCAAGGGGTTACGGGACGGCGTTCGGGAATTGTTAAGAATTGGGATCGGGCGGGGGGGAGTCGGGGTGTACCCCGACCTACGCATGATTTCATGCTTGTCGCACAAGGTTTCGGTAACCCTGTCCCCGCTCCGCTTCAGCATGTCCGATGATCTGCGCCCGCATGTAACAGGGGCCACGATCTTCTTTACGTCGCGACGGCGCGGCGGGGAGGCGGCCTGTTGTGCCGCGAGACCGAACCCCTGCTGGCGGCTGTCAAAGAGACCCGCGCCGATTTGCGGTTTGACTTCGTGGCGTGGGTGGTGCTGCCGGACCCCTTGCACGCGATCCGGCGACTGCCAACAGGGGACAGCGATGACGCGACCCGGTGAAAGGCGATCAAGACGCGGTTTGCCAAATCGGTCGATCTCGCCGCGCCGCGAAGCGCAAGCAAGGTTACCAATGGGGAGCGGGGCCTCTGGCAAAGGCGGTTCCGGGATCACCCTATCCGCGATCAGGCCGATCTTGAGGCGCACAGGCGGTATTGCCGGATCAACCCGGTGAAGCACGGGTTGGTGGAGCGGGCGGCGGATTGGCCCTATTCGTCGATCCACCGCGATAGTGCGCGGGGATTGGTGGAGCCGGAATGGCCAGGCATTGAGCCGGAGGGTCAGTTTGGAGAGTAGGGTGGGTGAAACCCACCGCAATGCGGTATTTTAATGGATTGAAAAACAGATGGTGGGTTGGCACCTACCCTACGCTTGCTAGTCCGGCATAATCTCTGCTACATAGACCGCGCATTCACGCAAGGCTGGAATCGCTATTCCTGCACCAGTAAGGTCCATCTTGGATACCGTATCGCCAGCCTCGTTTACCAGAAACATGATAGTTGACGCTGCAATCGAATCGAGGATGGCATCACGCGCGTTTGTTTCATCCTCGTCAAACTCAATAGCGGATTTTTCCTCAGCCGATCCAATGTTGTCAAATGGAAGCGTCGGCCCATCACCGATCCGGAGTGCTACGTCGTATGTCGCCAAAACTAATCTATGATAGACTGACAGATACATTCCCTGATTTGCGAAGATATGAAGGAAAAGTGTAAAGTCATCTGATTCTTCATTGCCGGCTACCAATTTACAAGAACTGAAGCGCGCTTGCTCTGGGCCACTGTACGTCTCCGAACTGAGACTCCAATTCGAAGGCACGAAGAATGTGCGTTCATCGGTTGGGGCGTTTGTTACCGCTGCTTGGACTGCGTTTTGGACCACGCTGTAGTCAGACCTCTTTGCCAAACATCCACGAAGCGCGTCTATCGCCTTGGCCGATCCGCGCAGCGAATATCGAGCAAGTTCCCTCCCGGCGCTAGTCCCGCCATCGGGCACTTCTATCCTGAAGGCAATGCTCGCACCTGCAGCCATACGGATGAGCAGAGCTTCAGCCTCGGCGGCATTCGGGATCAAAAAAATGGCACCCCCAACTTCATCAATAGTTGTCAGCACGACTTTGCCATCGATCAACACGGAGACCCGGTCGCCCTTCTCTGGTAACGGGAAGGCCAACAGGCTAATTTCAAGCCCACTTGGCGAAGTGCTGAACATAGTTAGTTGAAATGTGTTGCGATCCGTAATCAAGTCGCAAGAATAATCGGGTTCGGCAGGGTCAATGAATTGAGTAACCGTCCAGCCACGACCGTCGAATACAGAAACAGTGGCGAATTCTGCCCGAGCGGTTCCTGTATAAAACAAAGCGACGCTGAACACCGCCAAAGAAAGTTTAAAGCGTAGTCCTGTCAAGACGAAATACTCCCTAGAGCGGTCCCAGCATCTGTAAGATACTCATCAAAATCAAGTCGCACTTTAGTGCGGATCATGGTTGCGGATTGCAGTACCCTTCGCACTCCACCCACCTAACGTTCCCCCAAATTCCAGCAGACACTTTATTATAAGCGCCAACTTGGATCAAGCAATCCCAATTGCACTTGTCGTCATCCCATCTAACCGTGACTAAGTAGTTACAATTATTCACCCAAGATCCACCAAAGGTAGCGTTGCCCCAATCAACGGTCAGGCAGGTTGCATTTGCCACTGAAGCCGATGCTACATAGACCGCAGCTGCAAGGAGTGGCCAAGTGAGTTTGCTTTGCATTGTGAGTTCCCCAGTTCATTTTGTAAGGGTACTAGAAATAAATACTCTTTCTGATATTCCCCGAAGAGCAAGTTCTGGAGATGTTTTAGCACAAAATCGCGCCTTCATCGAGGGTCTGATTCGCATGCCGAGTTCCTGTCGCCTAGTGTTCTCCACCTGACGGATGATTCCCGGCGTCGCTCTGGTGTGCTATTCTGGCGGCATGAGACGAGATGACATCTGCCTATACCTTGGCCCCGCTGACCGTGATCAGCAAGACAAGGGTGGGTGAAACCCACCAATTGCTTTCAGATTGCCACCGTTCGTGCCCAAATGGTTTATGCAGCAATGGCAAAGCTTTCCCTCCCCAACAGTATTGAACCCTTGTATAGTGCGACGGGAGAAGCAACCTGCGCTCGCTCAAGCCAGCAGCCGAGTCTTGTTGGATCGAGTAAATACTACGACATTGTTGAAGTCAAACATTATTCGCATCTTGCGAGGGCTTGCCACCCAAAATTGCATTAGACCCAACTTCTGATTGCAAATCGGGTGGCTGAGTGTGCACACCCGGCCACCCTGCTCCTTTTCAGGAGTGTCGGCCCCGTCTCGCGGCGTGTGATGCGCTCTTGCAGCCAGTCCAGCACTTCGCCCGGGATCCAGCCGACCCGGTTCGGCCCAAAGGTTACCCGCTTGGGGAATGTCCCGGCTTTCTCCAGTCGCTTCCCATGGTGCGGCGCGTACAGGGCCAACGCCTTGAGCTGGCGGTGCCTGCCCGAAAATGCCCGGATCAATCCACCGGCACTGCCGGAGAACCTGCCGCCGCCTTGAGGCAGGCGCAAACGCCCCGGCTTGCCATTCGAATTGTCCGGTTAACCCGGCTGGAACCATTCGCCCTCAGGTTGGCAACCGAACCAGAATCAAGCCGTACAGGAGACGCACGTGCACACTGACCTTTCGAACATGACCGGCACAGACCGGCACAGCCGGGACCACTATTGCGAAACCATTGACAACGTTCTGACCACGCTGCGGCTGGTCGATGCCCCGATGGAAGACGCGTTTGACAAATACACCCGGTTGGTCGCGCGGCTTGTCAAGGTTCCGGTGGCGCTTGTCTCGTTTGTCGAGGAAGACAAGAATCGGCAATATTTCAAAAGCCAGATCGGCCTGACCGGCACATGGGCCAGGTCGCGCCAGACGCCGCTGTCCCATTCGTTCTGCCAATATGTGAAACGCGACAACCGGCCCCTGATTATCGAGGATGCCCCGCAGGATGTGCGCGTTTGCGGCAGCCTTGCGATCACCGACCTTGGCGTCCGGGCCTATCTGGGGGTGCCGATTCATGATCCGGATGGCAATGCCCTTGGGGCGCTGTGTGCAATCGACACCCAGGTCCGCAGCTGGGAACAGGCTGACGTGGACGGTATGGTTGACCTTGCCGCCTGCGTCTCGGACCAGATCAGCCTGCGTGCAGCACTTCACCGCCAACTCAACAGCTATGGACCGCCATCGCAATATGCTCGGTGACAAACCCGAACATCCAGATAAACCACCCCTCTCCACCCTGACAGATACCTCTGTCCCGACGGGTTTACCGGCAGTCACCCAAATCTCCCGACAAAGGCCAGGTGGTGCGCTGTCTGAAGGCGAGACCGGCTGAATTGGTCTGCTGATCAAGTGTCCCGTGCCCCGGGTTGCCTCTGCGACAGTCGGAACGCCCGGTTCGCAAACAATTCGGGCACATGCCCCGCGCCCGTAGCGATACCCCCCCGGGTCCTCATTTCCCCATGGGATTGAGGCGCTTACGGGGGGGGGGCAGAACCTCGTCAAGTCTCCGGTTGGCCCGCGACAGCAGGCCACCGGGTTGGCGGATGATCTGGCCTATCCGGTTCCCGGTTCAGCAGTTCCGGGTTCAGCAGTTCGAGGTTCAGCAGTTCCGGGTTCAGCAGTTCGAGGTTCAGCAGTTCGAGGTTCAAGAATTCCGGTGCCACCAACGCCGCAGGCATCGCCAGGTCGCGGATCAGCTGATCCTCGGCCAGCGGGCTGGGGCCAGGGCGCGACAGGATGCGGCTGTGCAGCGCTGATGCCAACGGTCCCTTGAAGTGACCCTTGCTCTCCCTCCCCCTGCGTGGGGAGGGCCGGGGTGGGGGTCGCCCCAGCGCTTGAGTACAGGGTAGAATGCCTCGCAAAATCAGCGGTCTGAGAGACCCCCACCCTCCCCACAAAGGGGCTAAGGGATGCACACATCGTCAGGTTTGGTTTTCCCGGTGCGCTTGACGGGTTGAATGTTGCATGATTCGGTTGTCCTACCTTGAATGGAGGGC
>JAYTDA010000144.1:0-7770 GCA_043736155.1 Paracoccaceae bacterium
CGAGAGTGAAGATCGAAATTGATCGCGATAAGGCGGCCACCTACAACCTGGACGTAAGGATGATTGAGCAGGCAATCTACAACGGGTACGGCAATAACTTTGCGATCCTTTGACAGCCATTCACAAAGGTGCGTGCAAGCACACAGCCTACGGCTTGTTGGTGAACTTTGTCCGACTGTGGTGCTCCGAAACAGCTGATTGAACCAGTATCATCTGGCCCGATACGAATTTTTCCGCTCAGGCAGGTGATGTTGCAAGTCACCTTGCGCCCGGATTTCACCGGCTCAACCCCCCCGGCAACCCCGGCATGTCCAGCGCCCCAAAGCCATAGTGCTTCAGCCACCGCAGATCGCCCTCGAAGAACGCCCTTAAATCCGGGATGCCGTATTTCAGCATGGCGATGCGGTCGATGCCCATGCCGAAGGCGAAACCCTGCCACACTGCGGGGTCAACCCCGGCGGCAGCCAGCACCTTGGGGTGGACCATGCCGGAGCCGAGAATCTCCAGCCAGCTGTCGCCCTGCCCGATCTTCAGCTGGCCGCCTTCCCAGGAACAGCGGATATCGACCTCGGCGGAGGGTTCGGTAAAGGGGAAGTGCGACGCGCGGAACCGCAGTTCGACATCGGGCACTTCGAAGAAGGCGCGGCAAAACTCCTCCAGCACCCATTTCAGGTTGGCCATCGACAGGTCACGGTCGATCGCCAGACCCTCGACCTGGTGGAACATCGGGGTGTGGGTCTGGTCCATATCCATCCGGTAGACCCGGCCGGGGGCAATCACCCGGATCGGGGCACCCTGGGCCGCCATCGCCCTGATCTGCACCGGGCTGGTATGGGTGCGCAGCACATGCGGCGGGCGACTGTCGCCCGGCAGGCGGTGCATGAAAAACGTGTCATGCTCCTGGCGCGCCGGATGTTCGGGCGGGATGTTCAGCGCGTCGAAATTGTACCAGTCGCTTTCAACCTGCGGCCCTTCGGCGACCGAAAAGCCCATGTCGGCAAAGATCGCCGTCAGTTCTTCCATCACCTGAGAAACCGGATGGATGCTGCCGATCCGGCGCGGGCGGCCCGGCAGGGTCACATCCAGCCACTCGGCCCGCAGCCGTTCGTTCAGCGCCGCATCGCCCAGCGCCGCCTTTTTGGCGCGGAGAGCCGCATCGATCTCGTCTTTCAGCGCATTCAGCGCCGGGCCAGCCACTTGCCGTTCCTCGGGTGACATCGCGCCAAGGCCGCGCATCAGCAGGCTGATCTCACCCTTCTTGCCCAAGGCCGCCAGCCGCAATTCTTCCAATGCCGCTTCATCGGCGGCGTTGGCGATGGCGGCAAGATATCTGGCCTGAAGATCAAGGTACGCGGTCATGGTTCACTGGTCCCGGAATTGCCGGGACTGACCTAGCACAGGGCCTTGCGAATGCAACCTTGGTTGCGCGCCTCAGATGAAATCGGCGGCGGTGAAGTCGGCGGCGGTCAGCAGACCTGCCGTGTCCTCTACCACCAGCAGTTCGCCGGAATGGGTGATGTGCACCACACCAGCGGCAACGGTGGTGATGACAAGGCTGCCAAACCCCACTCCGACATCAATCAGATCGCTGCCACTGGCGAAATCCCCGATCATGTCGGTAAAACCATCGGCGGAAAACAGGAAAAGGTCGGCACCGCCGCCACCTTTGAGGGTATCCGCCTCGGTGCCGCCATCCAGCCGGTCGGCGCCAGCCTGTCCCTGCAACAGGTCAGCGCCGCCGCCGCCATAGAGTTCATCCTTGCCATCGCCACCGGTCAGGGTGTCAGCCCCGGTGCCGCCATCCAGGGTATCGTTGCCCTGATCACCCGCAATCGTATCGCCCTCGGTGCCGCCGAACAGCAGATCATTGCCCCAGCCGCCTTCGATCAGATCAGTGCCTGCACCACCATCGGCGCTGTCATCGCCGATGCCGCCGTAGATCCTGTCGGCACCGCCGTCGCCCGCCAGATCATCGCCATGGGTGCCGCCATACAGCCGGTCATTGCCGCCGTTGCCGCGCAACAGGTCCGACCCGTTGCCGCCCAGCAGCGTATCCTGCCCGCCTTTGCCAAGCTGTTTGTCATGCCGCAAATCGCCGACCATAAGGTTGGCCGAGCCATCGCCAGACGACAGCTCCCGCGCGGAACCAAGCCCGAAATCGGCGTAATGCAGCCCGTCAAGGCTGGTCGCCAACAGGGTTTCCCCGGTGACCGACACGACGTTCGACAGATCAACAGACCCGGCCAGCGGAATGTAACAGACCAGCACGTCTGAGCCATGCGAAAAGCCGTAGCGAATGGCATCAAAGCTGCCGGACCCGGTGGCGGTGGTATAATCGACGGTCACCAACACCATTTTGGTGTCGCCAGCCCCGGCATCGGTCACATTGAAATCGACATCGGCACCATTGCCCATCACGGCAACCGCCTGACCCCTGACTTCGCTGTTCGGGGCCCCGTTGGAACCGTCGAATTGAATGGTGTTGTCATCATCCAGCACCGTCACCTTTTGCACATCGGTGACAGTCACGCCGCCATTGGTGGTCAGCACCAGAGCGTCGCCCCGGAACTGTTTGCCATCATCAATTATCCCGGCATAAGTGGTGTAATGGATACCCCCCACAGGGCCCAGGTTCTGAAAGTTGGCAATGGTTTCAATCACATCTGCCGGATGGGCCACCGACAGCATGTAGTAATCCCTGGCGCCGATGGCAAAGTGCATCGCCACGGTCTGGGCACCGCTGAAATCCAGCCACTGATAGTCGATGATCCCCACATCCACATCTGGCAGAGTGGCCAGAGTGACACCATCCAGCACATAGGTGACACCGGCTTCCCCAGTGGCCAGCAGACGGTCATCATCCTCAATCGTGAGATAAGACAGGCTGGAAACCCCAGCCCCATTGATGACCACCAATTCATAGGCCCAGACCGTCATTGCATCCCCCCAATCGCCCTTGAAAATCGGCGGCAGGCTAACATGGGATTGAACCGCGGCCAACCAAAATGAAAAGCCCAATATTGAAAAACCCCGCAAGTCGCCTTGCGGGGTTGATCCAATTCAATGCCGGGCGATCAGGCTGGCAGCGCTGCCCTGGCCTGGGCGGCAATGGCGTTGAACGCCTCGGGTTCGTTCACCGCCAGATCGGCCAGCACCTTGCGGTCCACCTCGATGCCAGCCAAAGCCAGACCGTTGATGAAGCGCGAATAGGTGAATTCCAGATCGAACAGCCGGACGGCGGCGTTGATCCGCTGAATCCACAGCGCGCGGAAGTTGCGCTTGCGGACCTTGCGGTCGCGGGTCGCATATTGCTGCGCCTTGTCAACCGCCTGGGTGGCGGTGCGAAAGTTGGTGGAACGCGCGGCATAATAGCCGGCCGCGGCCTTGATCACGGCACGGTGGCGGGCGTGGGTGACTTTACCGGATTTTACACGGGACATCTGACAGGCTCCTCAGCGATCATAGGGCATGTATTTCTTGACGATTTTGGCATCCTGATCCGACAGGATCATCATGCCGCGATTGTCGCGAACAAATTTCGGGGATCGTTTGATCATGCCGTGGCGTTTGCCTGCGGGACCGGATTTCACCTTGCCGGTGGCCGTCATCGAAAACCGCTTTTTCGCGGCCGACTTGGTCTTCATCTTGGGCATTTCCATCTCCTCATTCGAGTGGTTAGCGCGCGACTCGGCATGCCACTGTGGCCGGTCGCGCGGTCAGAGGCGGTTTCATAGGGGGCATGGACTGCGCTGGCAAGAGACAATCGCCGGACCAGTCACGGGTTTTAGATCCAGACCCGGATTCAGTTCGTCAGCTTGCCGATCACCCGGACAAAGGCGCCCGGCACCTCATCCAGCCGATAGCCGGTGGGCCGGTTCAACAGCGCCACCACGATCAGGCCGCTGGCAATCAGCACCAGAACCGAGCCGACACGCGGGGCGCGCCCTTCGGAATAGGCCCCCAACAGCGACGGAATCGCAAAGGCAGCCATGACGATGCCGATCACCAGAAACAGATCACTGTCCATTCAACACTCCAACCCAGCGGAAATTGCCGCCGCGTCAGGTATTATTCTTTTTCCGCTGCGAAAATCAACCGTTCCTCGCAAGGGGCTACCCGCAGGATGTTGGTGGTTCCCGGCACGTTGAACGGCACACCGGCGGTGACCACGATCTGATCGGTCATTTCGGCAAAGCCATAATCGCGCGCGGCGCGGACTGCTGCCACCACCGCCATCTTGAAGCGGTCGACCTGCCCCACGATCACGCAATGGGTGCCCCAGGTCAGGCACAGCCGCCGCGCCGTATTGGTTTCCGAGGTCAGGGCAATGATCGGCACCCGGGGCCGTTCGCGCGCCACCAGGCTGGCGGTGGTGCCCGACTGGCTGAAACAGCAGATCGCCTTGATGTTGGTGGTTTCGGCGATCTCGCGCGCTGCAGCCACAATGCCATCCGCCACCGTCTTGCGGTTGGCACGGCGCGAGCTTTCGATCACTTCGCGGTAAGTGGAATCGCTTTCAACCGACAGCGCCACATTGTTCATTACCGCCACCGCTTCGATCGGATAAAGACCCGCCGCCGATTCCGCCGACAGCATCACCGCATCGGCACCTTCATAGATCGCGGTGGCCACGTCAGACACTTCGGCGCGGGTCGGCACCGGGCTTTCGATCATCGATTCCAGCATTTGTGTCGCCACAATCACTGGTTTGGCGGCGGCGCGGCACATCCGCACCAGCCGTTTCTGGATCGGCGGCACCGAATGCACCGGCAGTTCCACCCCCAGATCGCCGCGCGCCACCATGATGCCGTCGGACACTTCCAGAATCTCGGCGAAAGCCTTGACCGCCGCCGGTTTCTCGATCTTTGACAGGATGGCGGCGCGGCCATTGGCCAGCAGACGCGCCTCATGCACATCTTCGGGGCGCTGCACGAACGACAGCGCCAGCCAGTCGACACCGAGCTGGCAGACAAATTCAAGGTCCTTGCGGTCCTTGTCCGACAGCGCCGCCACCGGCAGCACCACATCGGGCACATTCACCCCCTTGCGGTTGGAAATGGTGCCGCCGACCACCACGGTACAATTGGCAAAATCGGCACCACAGCTGTCGACCTTCAGCCGAATCTTGCCGTCATTGACCAGAAGCGCAGAGCCGGGCACCAGCGCTGCAAAGATTTCGCGGTGCGGCAGGGTGACCCGCTTGGTGTCGCCTTCGGCCTTGTCGAGGTCCAGGCGGAACTTTTGCCCTTCGACCAGTTCCTCTTCACCCCTGGCAAAGGTGCCGACCCGCAGCTTTGGCCCCTGCAGGTCAGCCAGGATCGAGATCGGGCGGCCGGTGTCGGCTTCGACCTTGCGGATCTTGGCGTGGCGCAAGGCAATCTCTTCATGCCCACCATGGCTCATGTTCAGGCGGAACACATCGGCACCGGCGTTGAACAGCGCCAGAATCATGTCATAGGTGTCTGATGCCGGCCCCAGCGTGGCCACGATCTTTACATTGCGAAGGCGTCTCATGCTGCCTTTTCCTTGTGTTTTTACGGGCCAAAGCCGGGTCGCCGCCTATATGGCGGAAAAGGCCTACAGGGGCAACTGGCGCTTTTCCCCGGTATTCTCTACAGCGGGTGTGAATGAAAACCGCACCATAGCCATGCCAACGCCATGAACCACGATGCCTTTGAAATCATTGGGCAGGATCGCCCGTCGCGCTGGCTGGTCACCTGTGACCATGCCTCGAACCGGGTGCCGGAAGCGATTGCCCGCCACGGCCTCGGCATCGCCGAAAGCGACATGGAACGGCACATTGCCTATGATCTGGGCGCTGCCGGTCTGACCCGCGCCCTGGCGGCGCAACTGGATGCCCCGGCGATCCTGACCCGGTTTTCCCGGCTGGTCATTGACCCGAACCGGGGCGAAGATGACCCGACGCTGCTGATGCAGCTTTATGATGGCACCGTGATCCCGGCCAACCGCAACCCATCATCTGCCGAGGTGGAACGGCGGATGGCGCTGCTGTACCGGCCCTATCATCAGGCGCTGGCTTCATTGGCAGCGCGCCAGCAGGGTACGATCATTCTGGCCATTCACAGCTTTACCCCCGGTCTGCGCGGCCGCCCGCCCCGGCCCTGGCAGGTCGGGGTGCTGTATTCCCACCTTGACCCGCGGCTGTCGCAGCCGCTGATTGCCCGGCTGCGGGCCGACCCCGGCCTGTGCATCGGCGACAACCAGCCCTATTCCGGCCATCTGCCGGGCGATGCCATCGACCGGCACGCGCTGCAGACCGGCCGCCACAACACACTGGTGGAACTGCGCAACGATCTGATCGCCACTGCGGCAAGCCAGCAACATTGGGCGGATGTGCTGGTCCCGGCGCTGGTGGCTGCCCTTGCCGATGCCTGCACCAATGACCAAACCCAAACCTGACCCATCCGCAGCCGGATGAACCGAAAGCCCGCCATGCCCCGCTTTTCCGCCGCTATTTTCGACCTTGACGGCACCTTGATCGACACGGAACGGCTGTTGATCGACACCTGTCTGCAAACCTTGCTGGACCATGGCCATGCGGTGCCGCGAGAGGTGATCCTGACCATGGTCGGGGTGTCGCATGCCGAAGGGCAGACCCGGCTGAGCCGCTATCTCGATCACCGGATCGACATGCAGGCCTTTGACCATTCGTGGGAAGCCGCCACCGCGCAGCGCTATGCCTTGGGTATCCCGCCGATGCCCGGTGTCGGTCAGTTGCTGCTGCATCTGGCACAGGCCGCGATTCCGTGCGCCGTTGCCACCAATTCCGCCACCGCCAATGCCCGCGCCAAACTGACCAATGCCGGGTTGCATCGGCATTTTCACATCGACCATGTGATCGGCTATGACGCTGTTGCCCAACCGAAACCCGCGCCAGACCTGTTTCTGGCCGCAGCGCACCGGCTGGGGGTCGCCCCTGACCGCTGTGTGGCGTTCGAGGATTCCGAAACCGGGGTTGCCGCAGCCCTTGCAGCCGGGATGACGGTTGTCCATGTACCAGACATGGCACCGGCAGGTGACAACCGTGCCCACCACCGGGCCGGATCGATTCTGGAAGGCGCGCGCGCCTGTGGCCTGATCGACTGACTCGACTTTAGCTGACCGGAGGACCCCATGGACACCCAGACCCGGACCGAACTGGAAGCCGCCGCCTTTCGCGCCTTGCGCGATCATCTGGCCCTGCGCATCGATGTGCAAAACATCGACATGATGACGCTTGCCGGGTTCTGCCGCAACTGTCTGGCCCGCTGGTATCAGGAAGCCGCCGAGGCGCGCGGCGTGGCGATGGACAAGGAGCAGGCAAGGCAAGCGTTTTACGGCATGCCCCATGCCGAGTGGGTCGCCCGCTATCAGGCCCCGGCGGATGCGGCCAAACAGGCGGCGTTCGCCGTGGCGTTTGCCGAAAATGTCGGAACCGGCACCCACGACTGAACCGCCAATGCCGACCTGATGGCGGAGAAAGGCATCTTGCTCCCGCAACAGGACCCGGTTGGAACCGTCTGATCCCAACGGTCCCTTGAATGGACCCTTGCTCTGCCTCCCCCTTCGTGGCGAGGGGCAGGGGTGGGGGTTGCGCCAGCGCTTGAGTTCAGGATGGAATGCCGCGCAGAATCAGAGACCTGACAGTCCCCCACCCTGACCCCCCCATGCAGGGGCTAAGGGATGCACACATCGTCAGGTTTGGTTTTCCCGGTGCGCTTGACGGGTTGAATGTTGCATGATTCGGTTGTCCTACCTTGAATGGAGGGC
>JAYTDA010000145.1:0-9869 GCA_043736155.1 Paracoccaceae bacterium
CAGGATCAGGGCGATCAGCAAAGCGGTGAAACTGTGGGCGACATTGATGCCACCCTGAAAGTTGAAGCCTTTCGACACCCCGGTTTCACTGGCGGCAAACGCCGGAATCTCGAAATGCAGACCCAGCGCCATCAGCAAAGCCAGGGTTGGCAGCACAATGACAGCGATGGATTTCCACCAGGTCACCGGCCTGACGCCGGTTGCCTCCTGCACCGCCTTGGCCTGGGCACGGATGCGCCGGTTGACCTGGATCGAGGCGGCAAACACCAGAATGACGGCGATGGTGGACAGGTTGATCGGGATGCCGCCAACCTCGAACCCGCCCAATGGCCGATGCAGCAAGGGGGCCGGAATATTGGTGCCGCGATTGGTGACGGCAACGGTGTCAAACAATATCTTGGACGCGGCGGGGTAAAGCCGGGTGTCTTCCGGGCCGGACCAGGTGGCGACCATTGCCTCGGTCACCTTGAAATCCTTGGGTTCTTTCGGCACCTCGGAAAAGATGGTAAAGGTCAGGATGATCCAGAGCAACAACGGGACGTTGCGGAACACCTCGACGTAAACCGTCATCAGCCGCGCCACCAGCCAGTTGTTCGACAGCCGCAAAACCCCGACCACGACCCCCAGCACCGTGGCCCCGATACAGGCGAAAAACGCCACGACAATGGTGTTCAGCAGGCCGATCAGCAAGGCGCGAAAATGCGTGCTGTCATTGGTATAGGGGATCAGTTGCTGGTCGATATCGTAGCCGGCGCGCGACCACAGGAACCCGAAATTGATATCCTTGTCCTTGGCGGCCAGGTTGGCCATGGTGTTGTTCACCAGCCAGGACAGGAACAGCACAAACAGCACCAACACGATGAACTGGATCGTGTAGCTGCGATAGCGCGTGTCATAGATCAGCTGGCTCAGCCGAAAGCCGTTTTTCGGCGCATCCGCGGCAAACGCCATGTGTGACCCCCTGTGCCGACCTTGTTGCCCTCTGACGGGGCAATCTGCAGTGGCCAGCTTCCTGTTGCAAAGAACCGGGGGCGCAACTGGTGTTGCGCCCCCGGTCAGGTCAAATCAGCGCACCGGCGGGGCGTATTGCAGCCCGCCCTGGGTCCACAGCGCGTTCAGCCCGCGCGCCAGCCCGATCGGGGTGCTTTCACCGATGTTGGCGGCGAAAATCTCGCCGTAGTTGCCGGAAACCGCAATGGCGCGCTTGGCCCATTCCTTGTCCAGCCCCATCATCTTGCCGACATCGTTGTCACCGATCCCCAGCAGACGCTTGACTTCGGGGTCATAGGTGTCGCTGGCAGCAGCGGTGGCGGCCACTTCTTCCAGATTGGCCTTGGTGATGCCCTTTTCCTCGGCGATCAGCAGCGCAAAGTAGGTCCAGCGGACCACATCGCCCCACTGGTTGTCGCCGTGGCGCACAACCGGACCAAGCGGCTCTTTGGAGATGATCTCGGGCAGAATCACATGTTCCGAAGGATCAGCCATGGTGGCGCGGGTGGACGCCAGACCGGAAGCGTCGGTGGTGAAGGTGTCGCAGGCCCCGGCTTCATACTGCCGCTGGGATTCGCTGTCGTCGGCGGTATTCACCGGGGTATAGGTGATGCTGTTCGACTTGAAGAAATCGGCCAGGTTCAGTTCGGTGGTGGTGCCGGTCTGGATGCAGACGGTGGCACCGTCCAGTTCCTTGGCCGATGACACGCCCAGCTCTTTCTTCACCATGAAGCCCTGACCGTCGTAGTAGTTCACTGCGACGAAATCGAACTTCAGGTCGTTGTCGCGCGAGAAGGTCCAGGTGGAGTTGCGGATCAGCACGTCCACTTCTCCGGAAGCGAGCGATGTGAAGCGGGTCTCGCTGGTGGTGGGAACGAACTTCACCTTGGTGCCATCGCCCAGAACCGCAGCCGCCAGGGCGCGGCACAGATCGACGTCAAAGCCGGTCCAGGTGTTGCTGGCATCGGGCGCGCCAAAGCCGGTCAGACCGGTGTTCGAGCCGCAGATCAATTCGCCCCGCGCCTTGACATCATCCAGCGTACCGGCAGCCGCCATTCCGGCCAGCAGACCGGCGGCAGACAGGGTGGCCAGAAATACAGATTTGTTCATTTTTACCTCTTCCTGTTCATCCGCCGCATCGGGCGGATACCCGACCGGTGAAGGCCGGGGGGTGAAACTGACAGAGCGGATGTCCCCTCAGTGTCCCCAAGGATGGGGCAATTTGAAAGAACAGGTCAAGCACGCCGTAGCGGAATCATCGGATTCCGCCGATTTATCCATCAATTGCCGTGATAAGCCGCCGTTGCCCGTTGCGCCAAACCGGATTGTCCGGGCCACTACCCTCTGGAAAGGGTGTAAAAAGCCGCTGCATGCAGAAAATCGCGCTGTTTCGCCGCCCCCGCCGCCACAGCCTCTTCATCGGCCCCCCAGACCTCGACAGCCCAAGTTTCATCGATTCGAGACAGCTCCCAAAGCCTTTCGGGCGGATGCAAAGCCTCGATAACCGCCAATCCGATCACCAAAGACCCCGACAGCGACACCAGATCGTGAAACGCGGTCAGGGCAAACAGGTCCAGCGCCTCGATGCGCGCCCGCAACGCCGCCAAAGCGGCCGGGGCCTGCGCCACATGCATCACCCCGGATTGCGCGGTCAACGGCGCACCCAGACCGGCAGACCATGCCAACAGCGGATCCCAGGCCGCAGCCTGCCGCCGGATCAGCCGGTCGGGCGCGGTAGCCCGGTAGCAGATCAGATCGGCATCGCCGTAGTCGGCAATCAGATCGGTGACTTCGGCGCGCTGTGGTGCCACCTTGTCGATCGCCGAATTGGCCGACCGGGTAAAGGGCATGGTGGCCGGATCGATCACTCCCTGCTGCGCCTGCCATTCGGCGGCAATCGCCCGGGCCAGCGGTTCGGTCGGCACCAGCAACGATGCCTTGGCCGGGGTTTTCACCCGGCGGTTGTCCAGCCCGATGCCAAAGCCGCCGGGTTCGTGCACCACCTGCACCTCGGTCCAGAACCGCTTGGCTGCCCAGCCGGATGATGACCTACCAGCCATCCTACCCGCCCCAGATCGCCAGCAACGCCGGGTGCACCTGATCGAACCGGTCAATCACCCGGTCGGCCTGATGCAGCCGGTCGCGATCATGATAGCCCCAGCTGACGCCGATGGTGGCAAACCCGGCGGCGCGGCCCATCGCCATATCAAACCCGGTATCGCCGATCATTACCCCCTGGCTGGCCCCGGTGTCAGCCAGACAGCGCTGCAGCATCGAGGGATGCGGTTTCGACGGATGATCGTCGGCCACTTGGGTGGTGACAAAAAACCGCGCAAGATCATGCATCTGCATCAACCCGTCCAAACCCCGCCGGGATTTGCCGGTGGCAACCCCCAACACCAGCCCCGGGATATCTGCCAGTGCCTGCAACGCCGCCAATGCCCCCGGATACAGCGGTGCCGCCCCTTCCCCGCCTTCACGCAACTGATTGTAGCTGGATTTGTACCCGGTCACCAAGGCGTCGATGGTGGCGGCATCAAAGCCGGGGCGCAAAGCCCGCATCGCCTCTGGCAACGACAGACCGACAATCGACAGGGTTTCGGGGGCGGCAGGCGGTTCCGCCCCCAGCAGGCCAAAAGCCCGGTCCATCGCGGCAAGGATCAGCTGCTGGCTGTCGACCAGCGTGCCGTCAACATCAAACACCACCAGCCGCTGCGTCATGGCGCATCCGAAAACGGATCGGTCAGCACGTCACCGGCGTGCCAGCCCACGGTGTCCCAGGTCCGCGCCATATGCTCGGGCAACGGTGCTTCCAGTTCCAGCACCTTTCCAGTGGTGGGATGGATCAGCCGCAGCCAGCGGGCATGCAGATGCATCTTGCGGCTGATGTCGCCGCCCAGTTGCGCGCCCCAGCCGTCGCCCAGATTTTCCTGCCCCGAGCCGCCATATTTGCCATCGCCGATGATCGGATGGCCCAGTTCCGCCATATGGGCGCGCAACTGGTGGGTGCGGCCGGTCACCGGTTCCAGCGCCATCCAGCAGGCGCGGCGGCCAAGGACCGACAGCACGGCATAATCGGTATGGGCGCGTTTGGCGCCTTCGGTCTTGTCCACTTCACCGGGATGAATGCAGCGCATCTTTTCGCCTTCGCCACTGTCGCCATGGCCGCCCGCCTTGACCAGCCCGTATTTGATCGACCCCATCTTGGGATGCGGCACCCCGGCAACCACCGCCCAATAGATTTTTCGGGTTTCGCGCGACCGGAACGCGGCGGTCAGCGCCGCAGCGGCGGCACGGCTGCGCGCCAGGACCAGAATGCCCGAGGTATCCTTGTCCAGCCGGTGCACCAGCCGGGGCCGGTCTTCCAGCCCGAATTTCAGCGCCTCTGCCAGCCCATCGACATGCTTGGTGGTGCCGGAGCCGCCTTGCGCCGCCAGCCCCGGCGGCTTGTTCAGCACGATGATGTCATCATCGCGGTAGATCACGGCGGCCTGAATCATTTTGGTATCGGCGGCACTGACCCGGGGGGTCGCCTCTTTCGGTTTGGGTTCCACCACCGGGAACGGCGGCAGCCGCACCTGTTGGCCGACCTCGACCCGGGTTGACGCCTTGACCCGCGCGCCATCCACCCGGATTTCGCCGGTACGACAGGCCTTTTCCACCCGCCCTTGATTCACATGCGGAAAATGCCGTTTCAACCAGCGGTCCAGCCGCTGATCGCCGTCACCTTGCGCTACCGTGATGGTCTGTACACTCATGCCCAAATTCCCCGGCCCAAGGCCAAACCCGCCACAATCGCGGTCAACGACAGGCCAACCGAGGCAATGACATACACCGCCGCCAATGCCCCCTGCCCGTTTTCCACCAGCATCAGCGTCTCCAGCGAAAAGGCGGAAAACGTGGTAAAGCCGCCAAGCACGCCGGTCAGCACAAACGGGCCAAGCCGGCCGCCGCCCTTGTCCATCAGCATCACAAACAGCAGCCCCATCAGAAATGACCCCACCACATTGACCAGCAGCGTGGCATAGGGAAACCCCGGCCCCAGCAGCCGCAGCGCGCTGACGTTGGTCAGATAGCGCAGCGCGGCACCAATGGCACCGCCAAGCGCCACAAGGGAAAGGGTCTGGATCATGCCGCTTGTCTTTCCCGAAGCGGCGGCCAAGTCAATGGGGCGCAAAGGCGGGGCAATAGTTGCCCGCATTGGGCAAGCTGGCGCTGTTCTGCGCCCTCCCCCTTGGTGGGGAGGGTCGGGGGTGAGGGAACATTCCGAACCTGCGACAAACCCACCCGTTCGTCCGCGCAAGATCAATCGGCTTGCGCCCGCCAAAGGTGGCTCTGGTGGCGCAAAGGTTAATTCTTCGTAAAGCCTCGCGCGCAACTCATTGAAAAAAAACGGCCAAAAAATGTCCCAGCCCGGGACCTCACCGCTTCCCCCGCTTGTCGCGCAGCTTGCCAAAATACTCGATCCGCTTTTTCAACTCGCGTTCAAACCCGCGTTCCTCGGGCTGATAATAGACCGGGCGTTGCATCGTTTCGGGAAAGTAATTCTGCCCGGAAAATCCATCCTCGGCGTCGTGATCATACTGATACCCCGCGCCATAGCCGATGTCTTTCATCATCCGGGTCGGCGCGTTCAGGATATGTTTCGGCGGCGGCTCCGATCCGGTCGCCTTCGCCGCCGCCATCGCCGCCTTGAACGCCACATAGCCGCCGTTCGATTTCGGGGCCAGCGCCAGATAGACCACCGCCTGCCCCAGCGCCAGCTCGCCTTCGGGGCTGCCCAGCCGTTCATAGGTTTCCCAGGCGTCCAGACAGATCCGATGCGCCTGCGGATCAGCCAGCCCGATATCCTCGACCGCCATCCTTGTGATCCGCCGCGCCAGAAAGCGCGGATCTTCACCGCCCACCAGCATCCGCGCCAGCCAATACAGTGCGGCATCCGGGTCTGACCCCCGCACCGATTTGTGCAGGGCGGAAATCAGGTTGTAATGCCCATCGCCGGATTTGTCATAAACAGCCGCGCGCCGCATCAGCCGCTTGGCCATCGCCTCGGTATCCAAGGGGGCCGCCAGTTTCCACGCCACCACCTGTTCGATCAGGTTCAACAGACCACGGCCATCGCCGTCGGCCATTTCCAGCAGGGTTTCGCGCGCCGCCCCGGTCAAGGGCAGGGCGCGGCCGATCTCCTGTTCCGCCCGCTGCGCCAACAGTTCCAGATCCACCAGGGTCAACCGTTCCAGCACGATCACCTGTGACCGGCTGAGCAAGGCGGCGTTCAGCTCGAAGCTGGGGTTTTCGGTGGTGGCACCGACCAGAACAATGGTGCCGTCTTCCATATAGGGCAAAAACCCGTCTTGCTGCGCCTTGTTGAAGCGGTGAATTTCATCGACGAACAACAGCGTCCCTTGCCCGTTCTGCCGCCGCAACCGGGCAGAATCGAACAGTTTGCGCAGATCGGGAACCCCGGTGAAAATCGCCGAAATCTGCACAAAGGTCAGATGGGTCTGGTCGGCCAGCAGCCGGGCAATCGTGGTTTTACCCACCCCCGGCGGCCCCCACAGGATCAGCGATCCCAGCGACCCCGCCGCCAGCATCGCCCCCAGCGGCCCTTCCGGTGCCAAAACCTGCCGTTGCCCGATCACCTCTGCCAAGGTGGCAGGGCGCAAACGATCCGCCAATGGGCGGGGGCCGATAACGGGGGCCGGTGCGGCACCGGTATCAAAAAGGTCTGCCATGGCCCCAACATACCGGTGCCATGAAGGGCTTGAAAGGTCCTTCGCCGATCCTTTCAGCGCCGGTGCAGCCCCCTGACCGGGAGGTCACCCGACCAGAACGCGGGAATCGCGCGCTTCCCTCCCCCATGTGGGGAGGGGAAGCGCGCGGTCTGGCAATGCAGCACCTTAAGGGACTCAGTGCAGGTTGGACGAGAAATCCATCGACACCACCTGATTGTCGATGCCGTCTATTTCCAGCACTGGCCCCATCGCCGTCATGTCGACACCCACCCGCCCGGCCCAGCGCGGCCAGTTGGCGGCCAGCAGGGTCAGGCAACTGGTGGCCCCGAGCAGCCGCGATGCCTTGGCCAGTTCGCTGATCAGCCGGGCATGAACGGTGCGCCGGATCGCGGCAGGCGTATCCAGCGCCACGAACAGCCGCGAGCTTTCCCACAGGGTTTCGGCCACCGGTGCTTCGCCGTACAGCAGGTTGGCGGGGATGGTGTCCAGCAGGCCCCTTTGCGCATCGCGGATCATATAGCTGTAGATGCCGCAGCGCGCGGTGGTCGGGGTCAACCGGTTGCCCGCCAGCACCCGGCCAAACTCGTCATGCACCACAACCCAGCGGCTGGCGGGGGTGTCATACTGGTCGTATTCCATCCCCAGGGCCTCTGGCAGGTCCCACTTGTTGTGAACGATGAACAGCTCGCGCCGGGCGCGCAGCATGTTGGCGAACAACTCGCCATGGTTGTGGAGGTTTTCAAAGGAAAGCGTGGTGGTCTGCATATCTGTCTCCTGCAGGGTTGGTGGAAAGAAAACCATGCGAAAGACGATTGTCAGAGCAGCCGGTAGTCCTTTGCCCTTTGGATGGCCTCGGCGGTGGTGCGCGCCATCAGCCTCAGCCGGGCTGAGGTCAGTCTGGCCTTAAGCGCACTTTCCGAGATGCCCAATCGAGCAGCGGCAGCTGCATGGCGTTCGCCATCCGCAATGCATTTCAGCGCTTCGATCTGGGCCTTGGTCAGGTCCTGCGACAACTCGGTCATATCGTGAAGGGTGATCACCAGCGCCTGGGCCCGGGCAATCTCTTCATCGGTAAATTCCCGGTCCGCCCGGGCAACACTCGCAATGGTCCTGGAACTGATCTTGCCCCAGGCGATCGTGGCACCGTATTTCAGGCCGAACCCCTCTGCCTCCTTGAAGAGGTGAAAGGGATCCAACAGACTGTTGTCGCTCCACCGGATCGACCCGGTGGTAGAAAAGCCCCACGCGGTCATCGGATCGCGCAAGACATAGCCATGGTCGGTGTAGTGGTCCGTCCAGGCCTGATCGTAGGTCTGAAACATCAACAACGGCGAGGTAAAGCGGATGTGCAGGCCGACAAAGTAGCCCTTTGGCGCCAAGCCCCCCAGCTCCAGCAACAGTTTGTCAAATTTCAGCTTTTCGAACATGTCCTTTTAGACAAGTTGCCAAACCCGCAGTCAACCGTAAATTGTAGGGATTGAATCCAGGTACGAGGTCTTCTGTGCGCACGATCGATCCCAATCTGTTCACCAGGCTGATGCGGTTTCCCGATGCGATTCGCGTTGATTTGCTTGAATTTCTCGGCTCTTCGCCGATTGCCGACATACAGCTGAGCGACTTGATCGAGAAAATTTCGGCTCAGATCGAAAAAGAGCCATCGCGATATGCCGGTCTGAATTGACAGCCCGGTCTGAATTGCCGGCGCGGCACGCCGAATCAAAAACCCCGCCGAAAGGCGGGGTTCTTCATTTCAGCGGTGGTTTTGGCGGCGAAAGGCCCTGGCTGGCGGGGCTGACGGCAGGTCAGGCCGCTGCGGCTTCGACCCGGGCCTTGTCCCCGGCACCCTTGGCTGCCACATCGCGGTCCACCAGTTCGATGATCGCCATCGGCGCCATGTCGCCATAGCGGAAACCCGCCTTCAGCACACGGCAATAACCGCCACTGCGATCCTTGTAGCGCGGTCCGAGCACCGAGAACAGTTTGACCACATAGGCATCCTGTTTCAGCTGCGAATCGGCCTGGCGGCGGGCGTGCAGATCGCCGCGTTTACCCAGCGTGATCAGCTTGTCGATGATCCGCTTCAGTTCCTTGGCTTTCGGCAGGGTGGTCTTGATCTGTTCGTGCTCGATCAAAGACCCGGCCATGTTGGCGAACAGCGCCTTGCGGTGTTCGTGGGTGCGGTTCAGTTTGCGGTAGCCGCTTGCGTGACGCATGATAGGTCTCCTGACGTGGGTTTTGCTTTGTCCGGCAGGGCCTCGACTGGTCCCGCTCACCTTGGGCTTGCGCCATTTTTCCCCGGCATCCCGGGCATTTAAGTAGGGTGGGCAATATTGCCCACCCTACCAGAGATCAGAACTGGTCCTCAAAACGCTTCGCCAGATCCTCGATGTTCTCCGGCGGCCAGTCTTCGACTTCCATGCCCAGATGCAGCCCCATGCCGGACAGCACTTCCTTGATTTCGTTCAAGGATTTGCGGCCAAAGTTCGGGGTGCGCAGCATCTCGGCTTCGGTCTTCTGGATCAGATCGCCGATGTAGACGATGTTGTCGTTCTTCAGGCAGTTCGCAGAACGCACCGACAATTCCAGCTCGTCGACCTTCTTCAACAGCAGCGGGTTGAACTCCAGCCCGGCATCCTCGACGCCCTTGCCGGCCGCTTCCGGCTCGTCAAAGTTCACGAAGATCGACAGCTGGTCCTGCAGGATGCGCGCGGCATAGGCCACGGCATCATCCGGCGTCAGCGAGCCGTCGGTTTCCACCTTCATGGTCAGCCGGTCATAGTCCAGCACCTGGCCCTCGCGGGTCGGGGTGACCTCGTAGCTGACCTTGCGCACCGGCGAATAGATCGCGTCGATCGGAATCAGGCCGATCGGCGCGTCTTCCGGGCGGTTCTTGTCGGCGGCGACATAGCCTTTGCCGGTGTTGACCGTCAGTTCCATGAACACATCGGCGCCGTCATCCAGATGGCAGATCACATGGTCCTTGTTCAGAACCTCGATCCCCGAGGAGTCCGAAATGTCACCGGCGGTGACAACACCCGGGCCCTTGGCAGAGATCGACAGCCGCTTCGGCCCTTCGACATCCATCTTCAGCGCGACGCCCTTCAGGTTCAGCACGATGTCGGTGACATCTTCGCGCACCCCGGC
>JAYTDA010000146.1:0-3730 GCA_043736155.1 Paracoccaceae bacterium
TGCGTAGGCCAGTGTTCTGCGTAGCACTTTGCGGGCAGTGGTGACCGGCGCGCCGCCGTTCAGATCCGGCGTGGCAGTCGATGCCCATGCGGACAGGATTGCAGTGGAAGAATGTCGGATGCCAATCCAATAGGTGATCCCGCGGCGCAGGGTCTGGGCGACCGTGGCCTCCTTCAGGCCCACGGTTGAGAAGTCGAGATCTCCGGTTTCCAAGATCAATGCGGCAGGTCGCCCGGTCGCGTCAGCGGCGTAAAGGACGATCTTGCCCAGCGCGGCTGCGATCAAAGTGGTGACGTTCACCGACAGCCGGTCGATGGTGATGTCGTCGCGCGGGATGAAGGGAAACAGATCGATCCGGCCTGCCGCCCCGGCCAGCACGCCGGTTGCAGCCCCGCCTGCGCCACTGGTGGTCAGCGCATATTCGCCTGCCGCAGGAACAATCCACGGCACGTCCTGATCGGCGAGAACGCGGGTGACACCCCCAAGCCGCGCGCGCAACTGCCCGGTGGTGGAATTGTGCCAAAGCCAGCCGTCGGCAGGCGAACCCGGGTCGGTGGCAAGGCCAGTCAGCGCGATCCCGACCGGAAACCTCACCCGGCCGGTATTGCGATCTGCGACCAGCGCATCGAGAAAGCTGCTGCCGTTTGGGCTGACCTTCAAGGAGAAATCATCGCTGCCCAGCGTGCCGAACAGCGCCCGAACCGAGAAACCTGTCTTGAAGCTGAAAGAGGCATCATTGACGGCGGCGTTCTTGTTCACCGTCACATCAATCGATGCGCCTGCGTTGTTCAGGAGGACATTCGGGGTGTTGACGCTCAGCCGGTTGGTGGCATCGGCGGTGGCCCCGCCCAGTCCGAGAAGCTGAGCGGTCAGGTTGGCCTGCGGCATCCCGACCTGTGTGACTGCATTGGCAAAGGTGACGGTGGGCGTGCTCACCACCGTGGTGCCACCGGCGCCAGCATTCGCGGACCCGATGTTGACAACCGTGGTTGATCCCGATGCGCCGCCGGTGCCGAGGTTCACGGTTTTGGTGACTCCGGTCGTAGTGGCGCCGGTGCCCATGCCGTAAGTGGCGGTGGCCGTCGACGTACCGATGGAGGCCGCCGCGCCTGACATCGTGACCGTTCCGGATGCGGTCAGAGTGCCCGAAAAGGTCTTGTTTCCGTTGAAGGTCTGGGTGCCCGCGAGGATGGCCAACTCGCTCGAGGTGTTGGGTAGGGTGAAAGTCCGGGTGGTGGCCGTGCTGATCCCCGACAGAGAGAACAGCGCTCGCCTGGTCGGATCGGCGTCATTCACCAGACTGAAGATGGCATCTGACACGTCCTGTGGCACGCCGACAGATTGCCAAGCGGAACCGTTCCAGACGAAAAACGTGGCCTCGTCAGCAATCCATGCCAGCCAGCCGGGGCGTGGCACCAGGCGCATCCAGACGCCGTCGACCCAGGTTGTCACATGCAGATCCCAACCGGCCCACAAGCCAGTCCCACCCGATGCCACGATGTATCGATCCCCATCGGCCGGTGACCCGGGCGGGGCGGTCAGATCCCGGTCCAGAACCGAAAGCTGGACAATGGCATCGAGAAGCCGCACGGCTTCATTGTGGGTGACGTGTTTCTGGGCCTGCGCCGCCAGGATGTAGGGCAGCAGCAGGTGGGTGGTGATGTCGGACATGTAGGGCTGCTTTCAGAAGGAGAGGGTGGCGGATCGCATGGCACCCCGCCCGATCAGGGCGGAGAGCTGATAGATGCGGATGTCGAGGCTGCTGCCGGGGCCGAGCAACGCCCCCCAATCGGCGATCTGCTGGGCGGCGGTGTAGAGAGCGTTCGTCGCGCTGGCTGTCAGCGTGCGCTTGACGGCCGGTCCATCACGGATTTCCACGTCATAGGCCTCGCTGTCTTCCGCCAAGGGCACATCGCCAATGCCCCAGGTGTCGGCTGCGAGGGACCGCGAGCGGCGCGTCCAGCGGATGGTCAGGTCGCCGGGGCTGCACGCGATGCGCCAAGGCTGTTCGACATGGGCCACCGAGAACGGCCGCAGCCCAGTGCCCTCGGGTGTGAAGGTGCTGGCGACATAGGTCTCGTCGCTGACCGGACGCGACGCTGGGCCGATGCGCCAATTCCACGGCAGGCCCAGATCGGCCTCGCTGATCGGCAAGGGGGCCACGGCGGTGTCGAGAACCACGACGCGTGCACCGGTCGGCACGATACTGATGACCGCGTTTTCTGTCCCGCGCTGGCCGCGCAAAAGGCGGGTCAGGCGGTAACGCCCCGCTGCGATCAACTCGGCTGAACCGGCTTGGACAATTTCCCATTGGCCGGGGCTGGTTTCCACCGCCAGAGCATTGGCCCCGCCCAGCAGAGTTATGTCGGTGACGCTTTCCAAGGTGCCTGAGAACAGATCGACCACCAGCGCATTGCCAAGATCGAAGCGCGACACCGGCCCGGCATAGAAATCCGCCGCCAGCACGCCTATGCGGGCGCGAGTGCCAAACGTGGTCAGCAATGCGAAACTATCCGTTGCCGCGCTGCGGAACACGGCCATCGCACCGGGCCATGGTATGGCATGGGCCGCGACAAAGGGTCGGTGCGCGGACTGATCGTCGCGCAGCTGTGGCAAGTCCAGCAGGGCCACATCCGGTGCGCCAAACACGGTGGGCGTAGACAAGGACGCCGGACGCGGATCGCCGGGTGGCAGATCGTAAACCGCGCGGTCCTGGCGCACCGCGTCAATGCCCCGGACGTCGGAGTCGGCGATTGATACCAGCCGCAATTCGGTCAGGCGACCGTCATGGTCCAAGAGGATCACATCGCAGGGATCCAGCGCCAGCCGCGACGGCGGAAGGCGAAAGACAGCACTTTCCCGGCCGACCCATGCCTCCATCAGCGCGCGGCGACAGCGGCGTTCGGCCTCCTCGGGGGGCACCGCCATCGGGAAGGCTTCCGACGCGATGCGTGAGGTGTCGACGGTGATGCGCCGCGCCTCGACTTGGGCGGCGTCATAATCCTCATCAGCGCGGGCGACTTGCCACTTTAGGGCCTGCGGTAGCTCAGATTCCTGCGCGCGGGTCAGTTCCATCACATCGCCTTTTGCCGAGGCGGGTGCGACCATGCTGTCAGGCGTGATGGTGGTGGTGGCAACTCGGCCGCGCATCAGAAAGCGAATGCGGCCTTCGCTTTCGACCGCATCAAAACCGAAGTGTCGGGCCAGCGTCGAGATCGAGGCGCGCGGGGCTTCCAGCGCCGAGATGACGTAACCCTCGACTGCGCCCCAAAGACCGGAGACATCGATGCGATCTTCGGGCATCCCGGCGCGCAGGCAAAGGTGGCGAACAAGGGCGGCTAAGGATACCGCACCCAGCCTCCCGGTCAGCCAATGACCCAGCCGCCAGTTCGGGCCATCGGTCCAGACATCGGTCAGTTCCGGAAAGAACGGATATGGCCGCGCATCCCAGGTCCAAGCTGCGCACTCGGGAACATGGACCATCGGGGCGGAATAGACCGTGGAGGCCGGATTGTTGGCCGGATCGGACCAGAAGAGATAGGTGGCTTCGAGATAGGCGCGCTGGATCGCATCATCGCGCCAGCCGCGCGAGAAATACGGAGTGAAGCTTTCCGATGATTTCGGGTCAAAGAACACGTTGGGCTGGTTGGTGCCGCGATCAATCGCCGGGCACCCCAGTTCAGTGAACCAGATAGGTTTGGACTGAGGTATCCAAACGGTTGGGGTGCCG
>JAYTDA010000147.1:0-2273 GCA_043736155.1 Paracoccaceae bacterium
CTGGAAACAATCAAAACCCTTTGATCATCCCTTCCAGCGCATCTTTTTCGGCGGCGAGGTCCAGCAGCCGCGCCTTGACGACATCGCCGATCGAGATCAACCCGACCATCTGCCCCGCCTCGATCACCGGCATGTGGCGGAACCGGCCATCGGTCATTTGTTGCAGCACCACATCGGCGGTATCGTCACGGGTGCAGCCGACCAGATCGCGGGTCATCATCGCCTCGACCGTTTCGGTCAGGCAGGCCGGGCCGCGCCGCCCGAGTTCCCGCATCACATCGCGTTCCGACAGGATGCCCAGCGCCACCTTGCCGTCGACAGACACCACCAAAGCGCCGATCCGGCGAGACGCCAGCACCTCTACCGCATCTGCAACGGTGGCTTCAGGCAAGACCGTGGCAACGTCATGATTGGATTTGGAATTCAGTATCTGGTGAACCAGCATCTCGGCCTCCTTGTTGCCATTGGCCAAAGGTCGGCCTGTCGGGGGATTCTGTCAAGCGATCGCTTCCAACCGCGCCACTTCGGCCTGCAACCCCGCCACCAGCGCCTCGGCAAACCGGTTCAGCCGGTCGACCTTGCGGTCACCCTCATGGCGGATCAGGTAAAAACTTCGGGTCAGCGACAAGGCACCGGGCAGGATGCGCGCCACATCCGGGGCGGTGGGCAGCGCGAAATCATGCACCACCGCCACCCCGGCCCCGGACCGAACCCAGTTGAACTGAACAGACACCGAATTAGACGACAGCGACACGGTTTCCGCCCCGATCTCGGCCAGATAGTCCAGTTCCTTGTCAAAGATCATGTCGGGGATATAGCCGATGACCCGGTGGCCGCGCAGATCCTCCAGTGCCCGGATCGGTGGGTGACGGTCCAGATAGGCCCGCGATGCCGCCAGATGCAGGTGGTAATCGGTGACTTTCTGCACGATCAGCCGTCCGGCGGTGGGGCGGCTGACCGCTATCGCCATGTCCGCTTCGCGTTTCGACAGGTTGAACACCCGGGGCAACGCGATAATCTGCACCTCCAGCCCCGGATTGGCATCACAGATCGCGGCCAGTACCTGTGGCAGCAGATAGTTGGCACAGCCATCGGGGGCACCGATGCGGATGGCCCCGGTGAGGCCGCCTGCCCCGTCGCGGAGCGCGCCAACTGCCCCGGCCACCGCCTGTTCGGCCCGCACCGCATGATCCAGCAGCCGCTGCCCCTCGTCGGTCAGGGCATAGCCTTGCGGGCTTTTGGCAAACAGCCGCCCGCCCAGCGCCTGTTCCAGCCGGGCGATGCGGCGACCCACGGTGGCAGGGTCCAGTTTCAGCGCGCGACCGGCGACCGACAGGCTTTCGCCGCGCGCCACCGCCAGAAACACCCGCAGGTCATCCCAGTCCGCCAGATCCATAGGCACAATCTCGCAAAATGCTTTTGAAATATTGCCTCTGTTACCCTGAAAAACGCAAGCCTATTGTGCAGCCAACCTTTTGGAGGATGCCATGCAGGAACTGACCCACTGGATCAACGGCCACCATGTCAAAGGCATATCGGGCCGCTTTGCCGATGTGTTCAACCCCGCAACGGGCGAAGTTCAGGCGCGGGTGCCGCTGGCCTCCAAGGCGGAACTGGACGGGGCCGTGGCCGATGCTGCGATGGCGCAGCTGAAGTGGGGCGCCACCAACCCGCAACGCCGCGCCCGGGTGATGATGGCCTTTGTCACCCTGCTCAACCGCGACATGGACAAGCTGGCAGAGGCGCTGAGCCGCGAACATGGCAAGACCCTGCCCGACGCCAAGGGCGACATTCAGCGCGGGTTGGAAGTGATCGAGTTCTGCGTCGGTGCACCGCATCTGCTCAAGGGCGAGTTCACCGATTCTGCCGGCCCCGGCATCGACATGTATTCGATGCGCCAGCCCCTGGGTGTGGTGGCAGGCATCACCCCGTTCAATTTCCCGGCGATGATCCCCATGTGGAAAATGGGTCCGGCGCTGGCCTGTGGCAACGCCTTCATCCTGAAGCCGTCGGAACGCGACCCGTCGGTGCCCTTGATGCTGGCGGAGCTGATGCAGGAAGCAGGGCTGCCCGATGGCGTGTTGCAGGTGATCAACGGCGACAAGGATGCGGTCGATGCGATCCTCGACAACCCGACGGTGGCCGCGATCGGCTTTGTCGGATCCACACCGATTGCCGAATATATCTACGGTCGCGGCTGTTCCAACGGCAAGCGGGTGCAGTGCTTTGGCGGTGCCAAGAACCACATGATCATCATGCCCGACGCCGACATG
>JAYTDA010000148.1:0-7297 GCA_043736155.1 Paracoccaceae bacterium
CGCGTCGTGCCGCAGGCACGCCTTCGGCGTGACGGGGGCGGACGGGCACCACCCGGCGGGCTACGCCCTTGATTCCGGGCGAAAAAGGACGGCGCGCGGTGGTGGTGGTTCCAGCCAGCCTCATCGCGTTTGGAGACTTGCGAAGGCGCATCGTCGACACTCTGAGCCAGTTCCCAGACTCCGGCACAAAGTGGCGGGATGGTCGCCGCGTCCTGACGATCCGCCGCTATACCTTTGCCTATCGCCACTATCCGGCGGAAGCCGAGGTCTGGGTGCTGGATGTGTTCGGGCCGGGGATGGATTGGCGGTGAGGGGGTGGCAAAATCGAATATGCGACCCTGATTATTCCCGATAGGGCAGTAACAAGTGGATGGCAAAGGCCCTTCGGTCCTTGATGTTTGTTGAGTTGATTGCAGCGATTGCCGTCCGGGCAAGGGTGACCTTCGCGGCGACTTCGTGTTTTGTGAAGTGGGAATTCGTATCCGGCTTATAGTCTGCGCGATGTCTGTCTTCTTACAAAGTCACAAACGCTTCCGCAAACGATTGGATGGTCAAGGGAAAACCCTTCGAGCGTGCATCATTGCAGCGCTTCTTCGCCTGGCCATGGTCGAGCGCGCGGTAGGTTTGCAGCCAAGCCCTTTCGGGGCGATTTGCCCCAACACCCGCAAGGACACCAGCGTTCGAGAAGCACAACGCATGAAAAACAGCATAGTAGGCAGACGAAACCGCGCGCCGCAAGTTCACTTGTTTTGGCCGTTTTGGAGAGAGCCGAACCAGATGATCGGCCTGGATCAACAGGTCCCTTGGGATCACGCCGCCACCCCAGGGATTTCGCTGCTTGATGGAAAGCTGAGCAACGGAAAGCGCGTTTCACCGACAGCTTCCAAGGCATCGCGCAATCTTCCTGTCGCCGAAAATATTTGGCCGGAGGTCAATTCAGGGCCAGCGCTATTTACCACCGCCCGGATGCGTAGGATCGGCTCGCCATCAGCATCGACTTCTTGAAGTACGATTGCGTCAGTCAAGAGAGCCGGAGAGACATGTGCCGTAAGTGTGTCGAGGATGACTTTCTTGATTTCGTCCAAGGTCATTTTGTGCTCCGTACTCTTCAACCCATCCTAAGCCAAGTTGACTTACAAGCCCACCCCCCTCACCTCTCCTCCACCAGGATCTCCCGTTTCCCCACATGGTTGGCCGGTGTCACCACCATCTGCTCTTCCATCTGTTCGACCAGCTTCGCCGCCTTGTTATAGCCGATCCCCAACTTCCGCTGGATGTACGACGTCGAGCATTTGCGGTCCTTGGCCACAATCGCCACCGCCTGATCGTACAAGGACTCGTCGCCCTCCCCACCCAGCCCCAGCACCAGATCGATATCGGCCTCGCGGTCTTCGTCGGCGACTTCCAGCACGCCCGACATATAGACCGGGGGCCCGTAGCTTTTCAGGTGGGTCACCACTTCCTCGACCTCTTCATCCGACACGAACGGCCCGTGAATCCGGGTGACCTTGGTACCACCGGCCATATAAAGCATGTCACCCATGCCCAGCAGTTGTTCCGCACCCTGTTCACCCAGAATGGTCCGCGAGTCGATTTTCGACGTCACTTGAAACGAAATGCGGGTCGGGAAGTTGGCCTTGATGGTGCCGGTGATCACATCGACCGACGGGCGTTGCGTTGCCATGATCAGGTGGATACCGGAGGCCCGCGCCATTTGCGCCAGCCGCTGGATACAGGCCTCGATCTCCTTGCCCGCCACCATCATCAGGTCGGCCATTTCATCGACCACCACCACGATATAGGGGATCGCGACGGGCTGGAATTCGTCGGTTTCAAACACCGGCTCACCGGTATCCTCATCAAACCCGGTCTGGATCGTGCGTTTGAACAGCTCTCCCTTGTCCAGGGCTTCACGCACCCGGCCATTATAGCCTTCGATATTGCGCACCCCCATCTTGGACATCTTGCGGTAGCGCTCCTCCATCTCTCCCACCACCCATTTCAGGGCAACCACCGCCTTTTTCGGGTCGGTAACGACGGGGGACAGCAGGTGCGGGATGCCGTCATAGACCGACAATTCCAGCATCTTGGGGTCGATCATGATCAGCCGGCATTCTTCCGGGCTGAGTTTATACAGCAGCGACAGGATCATGGTGTTGATCGCCACCGATTTACCCGACCCGGTGGTTCCGGCAATCAGCAGATGCGGCATCTTGGCCAGGTTGGCGATCACCGGTTCACCGCCGATGTCCTTGCCCAAGGCCAAAGGCAGCCGCATGTTGCTGTCGCCAAAATCGCGATGCGACAGAATTTCGCGCAGCACCACCTTTTCGCGGTAGAGGTTGGGCAGTTCGATGCCGATCACGGTGCGGCCCGGCACCGTCGACACCCGCGCCGACAGCGCCGACATCGAGCGGGCAATATCATCAGCCAGACCGATCACTCGCGACGCTTTCAGCCCCGGTGCCGGTTCCAGTTCATACATCGTCACCACCGGGCCGGGGCGCACCGAGGTGATCTCTCCCTTGACCCCATAATCATCCAGCACCGATTCCAGCATCCGGGCGTTTTCTTCCAGCGAGTCGTCGCTGAGCAGGTGGCGTTTCATCTCCACCGGGTTGGTCAACAGCGACAGCGGCGGGCATTCATAGGCCGGGGCCACCGGTTCCTCAAACCGCAACCGCGGCTGCGCCTCGGCTTGCGCCTGTTTTGACGGGGCGGTTTTGCGCACCAGCGGGGCCACCACCTTGCGCGCCTCGCCAGTGACCGGCGGGAAAGACGGCAGCGAGATCGGTTGCAGGGCAAAGGCATCCAGATCATCGTCTGGCATATGATCCTCGAACAACGGTTCCAGCGGTTTGGAATTGCCCGGCATGGCGTGATGCGGCGGCGTGGCGCGCAGGGTTGGCAGCACCGGGGCGGGGTCCGCGTGGGCGCGGGTCAACGGCGGCTGCATCGTGGTGGAATGGCGGGCCACCGGGGCACCGGGGCGCAGTGCCCCAATCCCCAAAGCGACAGCGGCGGCCGGGCCTTCGGCGGTAAAGCCGCGCGCGGCGGGTTGGCCGGTCCCGGCATGGCGGGCAATCGCCGCCTCGAACCGGGTCATCGGCGGTTGGCCGGGGGCGGAAGTCATCGGCGGCTCAGCCCTTGTCCGCGCGGCAATCGCGTCGGAAATCCGCGAGCGGATGCGGTCTTCGGTCGGGGCATCCCCGTCCCAGCCCTGTGCCGGTTGGCCAGGGTCCACCAGTTCCGGTTCCGGCTCTGCCACCCGGCGCACCATCGCGGGCATCCGCGCCAACAGGCCGGATTTCGGCGCAGGGGACGGTTCCACGGCACGCGGGTCGGCGCGCAGCACCTGCGAAATCCGGGTTTCGCGCTGCGGCGCTGCACCACCGGCGTGATGCACCGGCATTCGGCGCTGGCTCTGCATCATCGGTTCCATCACGGCTTCCTGCGGCATCCGGTCGGCGACCGCCTTGACGATCCGCGCTTGCAGCGACAGTCTTGGCGTCACCTCGACCGGGAACAGCCGGGCCTGCTCGGCGGCATAGGCGCGTGCCTCGGCGGCATTGGCGCGGCGTTCGCGGTGGCTTTCGGCCGCGATCCGGGCGCCAGCGGCGGCACCGGACGCCGCCTGCCCCAACAGCGTCAACAGACCGGTATAGGTGACCACCATCCCCACCATCAGAAACCGGGCTATGGCGCGAATTTCCCGGCCATCAAAGCCCAGCACAAACGTCGCCATGCCAATGACACCCATCCCCACCAGCGCCGACATCAGCTTCAGCCCGAGTGTCGCCTGCACCGGGGCAACCCCCAGTATCGCCCCCAGAACGGTGTCGCCAAACAACCCGCCAAGGCCGAAAGAATGGGTCCAGTCGATCCCCGGCACCAGGGTCGAGGCGTAGACAGCGGCCAAGGCCACCGCGATCGGCACAAAGATCACCCGGCCAAGCGCCTCTTCCTCACCCCGGTGGGTGATGAACCGCACCCCCCAGACCAGCAGTGCCAGCGGCAGACCCCAGGCGCCATATCCGGCAATGATGAACAGGGGCGACGCCACCGAAGCGCCAAACCGGCCCAGCATGTTTTGCGCCTGGGCATCGGTGGCCGACATCCAGCCCGGATCCTCGGGGACATACGAGGCCAGGATCATTGCAACCACCACACCCAGGGCAACCAGCACCGCCCCCAGCAGTTCCTTGCCACGGCGTTCCAGCACCGCCTGGGTGGTGCTGTCCAGCAAGGGGTCACGCTGTCTGATCTGATAAGAAGCCATCCTGGTCCCCGTCCTCATCCACAAAGACAGTCGCGAAGCTGAACCAGCCCGCGCTGCATCTCATCTATCGGGGCCACCAGAGCGACACGAATGTAGCCCCTGCCCGGATTTACGCCATCGACATCACGGCCCAGATAGGCACCGGGCAGAACCCGCACCCCGGTCTCAACCCACAGCTTCAACGCTGCCGCTTCGCCGTCACCGACCGGCAGCCACAGGAAAAAACCGCCGTCGGGGCAGGCATAGCCCGGGACCCCGGCGAAAATCGCCGAAGCGGCGCGGAACTTCGCCTGATAGAGCCGCCGGTTGGCATCGACATGCACCTCGTCGCCCCAGGCCCGCTCTGCCACCTTTTGCAGCGGCAGCGGCAAGGGTGCCCCGGCATAGGTGCGCAGCTGCTTGATCCGGGCAAGGCTGGCGGCGCCACCGGCCACAAAGCCCGACCGCAAACCCGGCAGGCTGGAGCGTTTCGACAGCGACTGGAAACTGAACACCCGCTCCGGGTCCGCGCCAACCTGTGCCGCCATTTGCAGCGCCCCCACCGGGGCGGCACCGCTGTAGATCTCGCCATAGCATTCATCGGCAAAGATGCGGAAATCGTGCTTTTCCGCCAGCGCCAGCAGGTCGCGCCAGTAGGCCGGGCTGGCAATGGCGCCTTGGGGATTGGCCGGGGAACACAGATAGGCAATCGCCACCCGGTCCAGCAGTTCGGGGGCAAGGCTCTGGTAATCCGGCAAAAACCCGGTGCCAATCGTCGCGGGCACATAGACCGGCTCTGCCCCGGCTGCCAGCGCCGCCACGGCATAGACCTGATAAAACGGGTTTGGCATCAGCACCACCGGGCGTCGGCCATTCTTGACTTCGGGGCACAGGGCAAGGGCCGCGTTGAACAGCCCTTCACGGCTGCCATTCAGCGCCATGATGCAGGTGGCTGGGTCAATCACCACACCGTAGCGGCGGACCAACCAGCCGCTGATCGCCGCCAACAGCGCTTCGGACCCGTCATTCGGCGGGTAGTTGCCAAAGCCCGCCAGATCGGCGGCCAGCACCTCAGCGACAAAATCCGGCGGCGGGTGGGTTGGCTCGCCGATGGTCATGGTGATCACGGCACCACCCGGGGCATGGCTGTCCAACAGCTTCCGCAGGCGCGGAAACGCGTAATCAGGCAGGTTCGAGAACCGCTCGGGGAAATCCATACATGCCTCAAGGTCCAGGGTCAGGTGCCCCGGTTGGGCAGACGATACCGCCGGAAACCCAGGGGGTCCAGAACAACGGCAGGCCCCCCCCTCACGCGGCGGCAAACTTGTGGCTTTTTGGCCCTTTAGAATATTCGCTGCCCCAAGCCCGCCCTCCCTTCAAACCGGATTTTTTCTTTGCGAAAATACTCCACCGGGGGTCCGGGGGGTGTGAAACCCCCCGGTCCTGCCGTTGCCGTCTTGGAAACCGGCAGCCGACCCTCTACATCCCTCTCATGCTCAACCTCATCCCCTTCCGCACCAGACCCCCGCTTGTCCCCGTCATCCGCCTGCAAGGCGCCATCGGCACCGGCGGGCGGTTCGGGGCGTCGCTGTCGGATCAGGCGATGGCGCCCTTGATCGAGCGTGCCTTCACGCGGGGCAAACCGGCGGCGGTGGCACTGGTGATCAACTCGCCGGGTGGGTCGGCGGCGCAATCCAGCCTGATCGCCGCGCGGATCCGCCGTCTGGCCGGGGAAAAAGGCGTGCCGGTGCATGCCTTTGTCGAGGATGTCGCGGCCTCGGGCGGCTATTGGCTGGCCTGTGCCGCGGATCACATCTGGCTGGATGCGACCAGCATCGTGGGCTCCATCGGTGTCATCTTCGCCTCGTTCGGGTTTCCCGACCTGATGGCGCGGCAGGGGATCGAGCGGCGGGTGATCACCGCCGGACGCTCGAAAAGCCTGGCCGACCCGTTCCTGCCGCAAAAGCCCGAGGATGTGGAGCGGTTGCGGGCGTTGCAAAAACCCCTGCACGACACCTTCATCGCGCATGTGAAGGACCGCAGGGGCGCACGGCTGGATGCGACGGCGGACCTGTTCAATGCCGATGTCTGGGTCGGGCAACAGGCCGTTGACCTGGGGCTGGCGGACGGCATCGCCCACCTCGTGCCCAAGATGAAGGCGCTTTATGGTGACAAGGTGCGGCTGGTGACGATGGGGCAGCGGCGGACCCTGGCGCAGCGGTTCGGCCTGTCCGGGGCAGCGGCGGCGGCGGGCGAGGCGGCAATTTCGGCGGCCTTGCTGGCGGCAGAAGACAAGGCGCTCTGGACGCGCTACGGTCTGTAGCATGCTGGTCAAGGTCATCGCCCTGTTCCTCGTTGCCATGGCCGCGCTTGCGGTCTTCGGACGGCTGCGCTTTCCGGGGCACCGGCTGCCACCGGGGCTGGGCAAGACGGCACCAAGGCTGTCCGCCCCGGTGATCTGCATCCGCTGCGGCACGCCGATCCCCGGCCCCGGCAACTGCGTCTGCGGTGCGGCGCGACCCAAGGGTTGACCGCTGCGGGCACGGGCTATCTCCTGCACCGAACGACCGGGGACGTGACGATGGGCAAGGCACTGGTGACCGGTGGCGCGCGGCGGCTGGGGCGCGCGATGGCGCTGCATCTGGGTGCGCGCGGGTATGACGTGGCCATCCACTACGACCGGTCGGAAGCCGAGGCGGAGGCGGTGGTGGCCGAGATCCGCGCGATGGGGCGGCAGGCTGTTGCCTTGCAGACCGACCTTCTGGATGAGACGGCGATGGCCGATCTGGTGCCGCGCGCGGCAGCGGCGCTGGGCGGGCCGCTGACGGTGCTGGTCAACAACGCCTCGATCTTCGAATACGACACGCTGCGCAGCGCCACGAAAACCGGCTGGGACCGCCACATCGGATCCAACCTGCGCGCGCCCTTCGTGCTGACCCAAGGCTTTGCCGCACAGGCCGCCCCGGCGGGGACCGAAGGCAGCGAGCCGGTCGCCACCGGACTGATCGTGAACATGATCGACCAGCGCGTGCTGAAGCC
>JAYTDA010000149.1:0-3212 GCA_043736155.1 Paracoccaceae bacterium
GCCAGCACATCAAACAGCGCATCGCGCCCGGTTCCGGCCTGGATCACCACCTCCAGTTCGGCCCGATGCTCGTAGAAATAAGTCAGCGGCGACAGCGTCACCTCCGGATCGCCCGGCTTGCCGTCGCGCAAAATGATCAAGCCCGTGGCCGGTATGCGCTCGGGCAGCACCTCCCCGCGCAGGACCGGTGCGGCAAGGGTTTGCAGCCACCCGTGTAGTGCGGCCAGAACCAGTTCGCGTTTGCTTGCCATCAGAGATGATCCTCGACCCAATTGCGCACGATGCTGCCGGGAATGGCGGCCTGCGCCCGTTCGGCATCCCTTGCCAGATCGAGCCGTTTCGGCAGTTTCACCTGCCGCACCAGCAGGAAGATCGGTGCTGTTACCTGACCTCGCCCGGTTTTCGACTTGGAGACCGCTGCCTGGCCACGCGTGTTCAGACGAACGGCATCGGCCACCAGCAGGCTCGGACCCCGGCTGCGATAGACAAAACGCAGGCGCAGGCCGGTCTTTTGCTCCCACATGCCGGGCGTGATCCGTTTGCCGCCCATGGCTTTGCCTGCGGCGGGCAGCGGAATGGCCAGCCAGAACCCATTGCCCGAGCGGATCAGCGGCCCGGTGTCATGCGCGCCGATGATCACCGGGGCGCTGGACCAGACCAGTGCCGCGGCATCCAGGCTGTTGCGACCCTTGGGATAGGTCTGCGACCGGATGGTGTTGGCCAACCGCTGACCCAGACCCGCGCCGGTGATCTGCGCCCGCCACGCGGATTTGAGGCTGGCCCCGGCTTGGGTCACGGTGACGGTGACCGCCTTCTGGCCTGCTGCCACCTCGGCGCGCATCAGGGCCACGAGATCGGGGGTGAAGCTGACGTCCAGTTTCATGCTTGCCTCGTGTTCAGGGTCCAGATCAGGCGTTCGCGATCCAGTTTCGGTTCGCCCTGAAGGATGAAGTCCTCCGTCCCGATCCGGATCAGATCGCCCGGGGCTGGCGTCGGCATATCGGCGACGCGCGCATCCAGCTGGGTGGTTTCCGACAGGATGCGCCCAGCGCCGAAGGGCGTAACCTCATCCGGCGATTTGCGGATGACCCGGACGGCAACGCCGGGACCGGTTCCGCCCGCAAACCAGATGGCATCCACCGCCATGTTGGCATCGGCGAAGATCATGTTCATGGCGGTGGCGAAGGCGTTCATGTCATTGCCCCCGATCAGTTGGAACTGAACAGGCGTATCGCGGTACGCGGGCGCTTGTTGACCGGCAGGATCGACGCTTCGGTCAAGATGTTGATCCAGCGGTCCTTGTCGTCCATCAACTGGCGCGCATAGAGCGGCAGACCGATGGTGTTGGCGAGGCTGATCTGGTTGGCAGGCCCGCCGTAAGTGGTGAAGGTGTCGATGGTGCCGATCGGGAAGGCGATGCCTTCACCTGCCGGGATCAGCCGTTCCGCCACGCCGGTAGAAAGCGTCACCGTGCCGCGATATTCCTCGAACAGGATGCCCGCGAAGGGAAACGACCGCCGCACATCCTGGCGCAACGGTTGCGCGCCGGTCGCCGAGTAGAACTTGTAGGCATCCTGCGTCAGGGCATGGCCGATCAGCTTGTCGAAGAACTCGGGGCTGACCAGCGCGTAAACGCTGATCATCGACTCGCCCAAAAGGTTGTCTTCCACGGCGCGGATCGCGTCGCGGACCTTGGCCTGCACGAGAGTGGTGGCGGTGCCGAGCAGGAAATCGACCGAGATCTGGGCCAGGCCAAATTCGGTGAAGTAGTTGTAGAGCGTGGTGCCAGCGCCATCCTTCACGATCCCGCGCAGGGCGTTCATCTCCATATATTCGCGGGTCTGGGCGTGTTTGCGGCGCATCAGGGTCAGTTTGCGCATCATCACCGTCGCCAACTGGTCGTTCTCACTGCCGCCGAAGGCGGGCACGCCCTGAATATCCGAGGCGAGGATCACGTCATCATGCGGGATCCATGGCAGGCCGAAGGATCGCATCGAGCGGCCCTGCCGGGTTGCGACCGTGGCAGGCGCGCCCAAGGGCACCGAAGGCAGGACGTTCAGCGCGCCATCGAACTGTTCGATGATCACCGACCTCTGGGTGATGCCTTCAAAGTTGAACAGGCCGATCTCGCCGAGACGGGTGTAGAGATTGGGCAGGATGTTGATGGCTTGGGTCATTTCGGCAAGCGAATAGCCGCCCGCGTCAAACGGGTTGCGAATGATGGCGTTCATTGGGAGTCTCCGTGGGGTTTGGGGGATCAGGCGCTGGGCGCGGCGCAACTAGTGCCGACACCGTTCGGCAGGCTTTGCGGATCAGGCGCTGGTTCGCGGCACGATACCGACAGCGGTCAGCTCGGCCCATTTGGTGGCAGTCAGGGGCACGGTGTTGACGGTTGCGTCAAACACCAGTGCGACCTTCGAGACGATGGCAGGGCCGCGTGCCAGGATGATGCCAGTGGCGTCAGCTGCCGTGGCATCTGCCGGGTTGAGCAGCACGGCCACCGCCACGGCCGAACCATCGACCGCGCCGACGACAGCCAGCTTGTATTTGCCGCTGGCGGTGATCTTGCCCAGCACCGAACCCGACTTGTAGTTCGTGCCAAGAAGTAGAGTGATCGCCTCGTTCGTATAGTTCGGGTCGATCTGGAATTTGACGACATCGCCTTGCGACGGTACCTGCGTGAGGGCGGGCATGGTTCAGATCCTTTCGGGTTGATGGCTTCAGGTGGATTTGCCAGCACTGGCGACGCGTTTGGCGGCGGCCAGGAGCGGGCTTTCCGGTGCGGCGGATTTAGGCGGCGGCACCACGGCGATAGCGGCGGCATCGCTGCGCGCGGCCAACTGGTTCAGGACGGAGGCGCGCAACGCGTCCGGTCGGATGCCCTTTTGCACGGCCTCGGCCACATCGATGGTCACACCCAACCGCGCCGCCTGCGCGCCGATGGTAGCCAGTTCCGCCGCCTCTGCGCGCACGAGGGCCTCGGCAGTGGCGGCCTCGCTCGGAGCGGGCGCAGGAACGACAGCTGGTTCAGCAGGCGTTGGGTTCGGTTGGGCAGGCGCGGGCGCCGCTTGGTGTTCAGTTTCATCGGACGCTGCGCTCTCGGCATTGGGTTTCATCGTCAACTCCTTGGAAAGCTGGGATTGTGGGGCGCGTCCCTGCATCGCGCTTCGGATTGTGCCGCGCCCATTCACGGCAGCGGCAAAGGCGGCAAA
>JAYTDA010000150.1:0-1936 GCA_043736155.1 Paracoccaceae bacterium
GCCGGATTTCATCAGATCCTCATAGGCCCCGGTGGCGGCGTTGAAGCCGTGGTCACCGTGCAGCGCGCAGACCTTGCGGACCACGTCATTGGGTTCGGCCCCGGCGTTGAAGGCGATACGGGCCAGCGGCAGGGTCAGCACCGACTGCACCAGTTCGACGCCTTTACGCACATCGCCTTCGACGGTCTTGGCCAGATCGGCCAAAGCCGGGGCCACCCGGGCCAGCGCCACACCGCCGCCGACCAGAACGCCCTCCTCGGACGCGGCGCGGACGGCATTCAGCGAATCTTCGATCAGCTGGATGGTGCGTTTCTGTTCCACCGGTGTCACGCCACCGGCCAGAATTGTCGCGGTGCCGCCGCACAACTTGGCCAGCCGTTCGCGCAGCTTGTCCTTGTCGATGTTGGGCGGCGCGTTGTCGTACAGGCGTTCAACCTGCAAGCGGCGGGCGGCAATCGCCTGCGGGTCGCCGTTGCCACGAATGATCATGGTTTCGGAATTGGTCGCTTCGATGCGTTCGGCGCTGCCCATGTCCAGCCGGGTGATGGTTTCCAGACTGTCGCCCAGATCGCGGGCCAGCACTTTGCCACCGGTCAGGATCGCCAGATCCTCCATCATGTTGCGCCGCCAATGGCCGAATTCGGGCGGATGCACCACCAGGTATTTGCCCGGACCGTCCTTGCCCAACAGGGTCAGCAGCACCTCCGGCGCGGTTTCCTCCGAAATGATCACCAGCGGGCGGCCATCCTCGGCGGCGATGGCCTTGGCGGCATCGAGCTGGCTGGCGACCTTCATCTTGATGTCGGTCAGCACGATATAGGGGTTCAGAACCACGGCGCGCATCGCATCCAGGTCGGTGACCATGTGATGCGAGATATAGCCGCGATCAAACGCCATGCCATCGACCACTTGCAGGGTAGAGGTGTTGCCGGTGCCATAGTCGGTCGAGATGACCCCCTGCGCACCAACCCGACGATAGGCCTCGGCGACCAGAGCGCCAAGATCGGCGTTGGAGGCGGAGATACGGGCAATCGATGACAGCATGTCATGGTCGGTGACCGGCTTGGCCGCAGCGCGCAGCGCGCTGGTTGTCGCCTCGACCGCAAGGGCGATGCCACGGCACAGTTCCACCGGCTTCGCCCCCTTGTCGATCAGCACAACGCCCGACTGGATCATGCCGTTGGCCAGTACGATCGAGGTGGTGGTGCCGTCGCCTGCCACTTCGTTGGTCTGCATCGACACTTCGCGCACCACCTGCGCACCCATGTTTTCAAAGCGGTCGAACAGTTCGATCTCCGAAGCGATCGACACCCCGTCGCGGCTGATCAGCGGCGTGCCCATCGGCCGGTCGATCATCGCATTCATCCCCATCGGGCCCAGCGTGGATTCCACCGCCGCCGACAGTTTCTGGACACCATGCGCCAAAGCGCGGCGGGCGTCGTTTCCGTGGATCATGATTTTCGGCATCGTTCCTCCTTCGGCCGGGGCCGATTTCAGTGTTTTTGTGGATCACCTGTCAGCGGCAGGCGTGACTTGCGGTCGGGGCGGCGAGATTGACCAGAACGGGCACGTCGCCCGAAAGGTCCGCCTGTTGATAACGGCTGGCTTTCAGACCCCGGCACAGCGAGCCGGAGAATTCCATGTTGATCCGCACCGAACGGAGAAGGGACATGTACAGCGGATAGTCGGCAATCGGCGCGCCCTGATAGGTGGGCAGCGCAAGTCCGCTGGCAAACGGGGCGGGTTTCAGCGCATGAATCGCCAGATAACGGGTTTTCTGCCGGGCATCCTCGGCATCGGGCAGTCGGGTCACCTCCAGTTCAGTGCGCGTCATCGCAACGATCCGGTCGGGCGACAAACCCAACTGGATCAGCGCCTTGATCACCACCTCCTGGCGGCGCTGGTACGCCTTGACATCGAACTTTTCGCGCAGGGC
>JAYTDA010000151.1:0-1670 GCA_043736155.1 Paracoccaceae bacterium
CGCGGCTCAAATATGTGGGGCACCGAAAACGGGGTCATCCCACCGTCTTTGCCCACGACCTCTTCATAATCCGCCATCCGTTTGGGCGGCGGGCCATCCATATAGGGTACGGCAAGGCGGGATGGGTCGCTGACCCCAAACAATGTGTCCGGCATGCCCAAAGGTCCGGTCACATAGCGGGCCACTACCCCGGCCAGATCAGTGCCATTCACGGCGGCAATGACCCCGCCCAGAACGTCAAGCGACACGCCATATTCCCAGCCGGTCCCCGGCGCGAAAGCCAAAGGTTCCGCTGCCATCAGGCGCAGGTTTTCCTCAAAACCCAGCAAAGGGCCAGACAGGCCGCGCGAATAGGCCCCCGCGCCACCATAGGTCAGGCCAGATGTGTGGGTCAGCAATTGCCGGATCAGGATATCGGACTGCGATCCGTCGGGCGACCGGGGCCGGAAATAGGGCAGATATGTTGCGACCGGGTCATCCAGCCCGATCAGCCCCAGATCCACCATCCGCAACGCCGCCGCCGCGACGATGGGTTTAGTCACCGAAGCCAGCCGGAAAATCGCGTCCGACCGCATCGGTCGTCCCGCCTCGCGGTCAGCCAGCCCGGCGGCACGGGTATAGGCCAGTTGCCCCGCCTGCCGCACCAGAACCACGCAACCGACAATCCGGTCGCCCAAAGCCGCATCAATGGCGGCATCCACACGGTCTTGCATCTGCATCAAACTCTCCCAAAGGGCAAACAGCCTCTCACCAGTCTGCCGCATGACTGGCCGCAGTTCCATGGCGGACTGGTAAAAATCACTCGGCGGCCGCCGCGATTGAGGGCGTGATGATCCCGGTGGCGGTCGCGGCCATCTGCGGATCAGCACTGTGAACCAGCAACCACCCTTGTATCACCGCAGGGTTGGTCATTTGCCCGCGCAGCCGATCTTCAAACTGCAACGCCAGTCCATGGTCCGCCGGGAAAAACCGCGCGAACAAACGCCGGGCCGTGGCCGCATTGACCAGCCCCAGTTCCATATGAATGTCGGCCCGGCCCGGTCTGATCAGCGCCCGGTCCAGACGGTCCTTGTGGTTGGTCGTCATGATCAGGGCGCGCCCTTCCTGCGCGGCAACACCGTCGATCGCATTCAGCAGCCCGGAAAAACTGACGCCGGAGCGTCTGTCGCCGCTGTCGCGCTGGGTGAAAATGGCGTCCACATCTTCGATAACGATCAGCGACCGCTTGGGGGCACGCATGATTGCCTCGCGCAGGTCATCATCGGTCAGCGTGGCGCGGCCCACATCCAGCGTGGCGATATCCAGCGACAGCTCGGATGCCAAAGCCCGGATCAGGCTGGATTTGCCGGTGCCGGGCGGGCCATAGAACAGGTAGCCGCGCCGCCACGGCACACCCCGTTGCGCATACCAATCCTGCGCGCTGTAGAACCAACGCATGTCAGCGACCAAGGTTTTAGCCCGGTCATCATCCACCAGAATGGTGTCCAGCGCCCGGCGCGGAATATCGCCCACAGCCTCCCAATACTCGCCTTTGAGCACATGCAGGCCGGGACCAATGCGATCTTTGGTCTGCGCCAGCCGTCGGCCCGCATCGATCCAGCCTACAATCAACGCGATCCGGCCAAACAGCACCGTCACCGTCAGCGTTTCCATCGGGCGTTGGTTTTGGG
>JAYTDA010000152.1:0-25477 GCA_043736155.1 Paracoccaceae bacterium
CCGTCGCCGCCTCCAATCTGATCCCTATCCCGAACCTGCTGGCCAGACCCGACACCTGAACCAAACCACAAAGGACAGCACCGCCACAACCCGATCAAAGGCACCCAGAGACCAGACACATAGCGACCAAATCATACCAACGGTCCCTTGAATGGGCCCTTGCTCTGCCTCCCCTTTCGTCGGGAGGGCCGGGGTGAGGGTCGCTCCGGCGATTGAGTTCAGGATGGAATGCCGCGCAAGATCAGCGGCCTGAGAGACCCCCACCCCTCCCCACACAGGGGGAGCGGATTTTCGGGCAACCTTGGTCATCAAAAAGAGCCCATTCAAGAGACCGTTGGTATCATCCACCAAAACCGAAATCCTGCAGGAAAAGCGACTGCTTCAGCCGCCTGCCAGGGCCTGTCCGACAAGGTGCCTGCCCCGGACCTGATCCGGGGTGACAACCGGTCTTGGCGCAAGACAGCAAAAATCAAGGGCAGGAGTTTGTCTGGCGCTTCTATCAGCGTCGGACAGACTCTAGTAAGGCACCATCGAAGAGCCGACCGTCGTGCCCAAAAAGGCACCTGCCAGCAAACCCACGATGATCGTGCCGAAAAAGAACAGCCGATCCCAGTTGAGATTCATCACCAGGGACAGGCCGCGATAGCCACTTTCAAGTTGCTGCATCTGGACACCGTATGGTTGCACATTCACCGTCATGGTCCGCTGCAACAGGCACCGGACACCCCGGATCTACCCGACAAATATGGCTGCAATGCGACCTTTTGGCGGCGGGATCAGCACAACAGATCATTGGTCAGGGCAAACAGCATCAACCCCAACAGCAGCGTCAACCCGGTGCCCATCAGCAGCCGCAACGCCCGGTCACTCGGCGGGCGGCGGGTCACCGCTTCATAGGCGTGAAACAGCAGATGGCCGCCATCCAGCACCGGGATCGGGAACAGGTTCATCAGACCCACCGCGGTGGACAGCACCGCGATGAACCAGGCAAAGCTCACCGCCCCTTGCGATGCGGCATAGCCCGAGGTTTTGGCGATGCCGATCGGGCCAGAGATCGAACAGGTGCTGATCTGACCGGCAATCATCGACTTCAACCCGGAAAAGGTCGATGCAATGATGTCATAGACCTGGACAACCCCGCCTTGCAGCGCCTCACCCACACCGGGGCGGCGGGTGGCATAGTCAAACACCAGACCGCCACCGCCGACGCCAATCGCATAGCGCCGTTCAAAGCCGCCATCGGGGTTTTGCAGATCGGTCACCCGTGCCGACAACGCCATGCTCAGGGTGGCGCCGGCGCGCCAGACCTGCAACGCCACCGGTTTGCCGGCTGCGGCCCTGACCCCGTCCTGCAACTGGCTGAAGGCGTAAACCGGCATGCCATCGACCGACAGGATCACATCGCCCGCCAGCATCCCGGCCTCTTGCGCCGCTGATCCGGGTGAGACGCTCAGCACCGAGGCGGGTAGCGGATAGGGGCCGGTCACATCCAGGGTCTGGCCGTCGCGTTCCAGCCGCCACGGAAGGGTGGCTGCCGGGGTCAGGCCATCCAACGCGGCAAAAAACGCAGGTGTATCGGGTGTTTCCACCCCGTTCAGTGCCACGATCCGGTCGCCGGGGCGCAGCACGTCGCCGTAAGCAGGCAACGGCTGCACCGCCCCGATCACCGGCACATCCGACACGACACCGCGCGCCAGCAGCAATGCTGCAAAGATCGCTATCGCCATGATGAAGTTGAACAATGGCCCCGCCGCCACCGTGGCTGCCCGGGCCCACAGCGGCGCCCCATGCATGGTGCGCCGCCGCGCCTCGGCCGACAGGCCCGACATCGCGGCGGCATCCTTGCCCGATGCGGCATCGGCGTCGCCGGCAAATTTCACATAGCCGCCAAACGGCAGTGCCGCCACCTGCCAGCGGGTGCCGCGCCGGTCGGTGCGGGCATACAGCACCGGGCCAAAGCCCAGCGAAAACACATCGGCCTGAATGCCGGTCCAGCGGCCAACGATGTAGTGGCCGTATTCATGCACCGCCACAATCACCGACAATGCCACCACAAAGGCAAGGATGGTCTGAACCAGGCCGCCAAACTGCGGCATCAACCCCAAGATATCCAACCGCACCCACCCCTGCGCTAAAATTCTGGCCCTATACCGACCATTTGCCCGAAGCGATCACTTCAGCCGCCGTTATCCGTGCCAGATGGTCCATTTCAGCGACGGTATCAAGGCTGACCGGGGCATTTCCAAGGCGGTTTTCAGCCGCAATCCGCTCAAGTGTCGCCGCCACCACCTCTGCCATCGCCAAAAAGCCGATGCCACCGGCGATAAAGTGATCAAGCGCCGCCTCTTTTGCCGCGTTGAACGCCGCCCCGGCATGGCCCGCCGCCGCCATCACCTCGCGCGCCAGTTGCAGGGCCGGATAGCGCAGCGGATCAGGGGCCGCAAACTGCAGCGACCCGATCGCCGCCAGATCCAGCCGCGCCACCGGCAGGTCGGCGCGCAGCGGCCAGTTCAGCGCATAGCCGATGGCGTGGCGCATGTCGGGTGGCCCCAGATGCGCCATCAGCGCGCCATCGCGAAAGCCGACCAGCGCATGGATCAGCGATTGCGGATGCAGCAGCACTTCGATCCGGTTCGGATCAATGCCGAAATATTCGCGGGTCTCGATCAGTTCCAGCGCCTTGTTGAACATCGAGGCGCTGTCGATGGTGATGCGCTGCCCCATCGCCCAGTTCGGGTGGCTTGACGCCTGTGCCACCGTGGCCTGCGCCAGCCGTTCCATCGGCCAGTCGCGGAACGCGCCACCCGAGGCGGTGAGGATGATCCGTTCAACGGTGGCGATGTCTTCGCCGGTCAGTGCCTGAAACACCGCCGAATGCTCACTGTCGACCGGCAGGATGCGGGCACCATGCCGGGCCGCCTCTGCCAGCAGCAATGGCCCCGCCGTCACCAGACTTTCCTTGTTGGCCAATGCCAGAGTGTTGCCTTGCGCCAAAGCGGCAAAGCCGGGGGCCAGACCGGCTGCCCCGACAATCGCCGACATCGTCCAGTCGGCGGGCCTTTGCGCCGCCTCGATCAGCGCTTGCGGACCGGCGGCCACGGCGACACCGGACCCGGCAAGGCGCGATTTCAGATCATGGTAGCATTCGGGATAGGCGGTCACCGCCACATCGGCCCGATGCGCCCGTGCCTGCCCTGCCAACAGTTCGGTGTTGCGCCCGCCGGTCAGTGCCACCACCTTGAACTCACCCGGGCGGCGCGCAATCAGATCGAGGGTGTTTTGCCCGATCGACCCGGTGGCGCCCAGAACCGTGATCCGCCGCATCAGCCCGCCACCGGCGGAAAACCCACCATCTGTTCCACCACCAGCAACAGCACCGCCGCTCCCAGCATCCCGTCGAACCGATCCAGCAAACCGCCATGGCCGGGGATCAGGTTCGAGGCATCCTTGACCCCCACCTTGCGCTTGACAGCACTTTCGGAAATGTCGCCCATCTGGGCTGCCATCGACAGCGCGATCGACAGCCCGATGATCTGCACCGCAGCATCGGCCCAGATCACGAACGCCGCCCCGACCAGTGCGGCACCCACCCATCCGGCGATGGTGCCGGACCAGGTTTTCTTCGGGCTGACCTTTGGCCAGAATTTTGGCCCTCCCAGCAGGCGTCCGGCAAAATACCCGGCGATGTCGGTCGCCACCACCACCAGCAGCAGCCACAGCATCCAGATCAGGCCGAAATCGGCGCGCATGTGGATGACGCCAAACCCGGCCAGCACCACCAGCACAGCATAGCCGCCAAAGATCCGGCGGTTGACCGGCAGGATCGAGATGCCGACAAACCCGGGGGCCAGCGCCAATGGCAACACGGTGCCGGTGGGCAGGATGCCGGACAGGCACACCGCCAATGCTGCCACCAGCGCCATCGGCAAGGCGTGGCCTGCCTGTTCCGCCGGGGCCAGCATCCGGTGCAATTCCCAGATCATCACGCCGACGGCCAGCGCCACCAGCGCCACGAACCACAGTCCCCCGACCCAGATCGCTGCCAGCCCGACCAAAGCCATGACCACCGCCGATGCCACCCTTGGTGCCAGATCGGGAAAGCGGGACAGCGGATTTGCCACCAGGTCAGGCCTGAACCACAGCGCCAAACCGGCGTTCACGTCCCGAGTAGGCGCCGAGGATTTCCGCCAGATGCGCCACGGTGAAATCCGGCCACAGCGTCGGGGTAAAGACATATTCGGCATAGGCCGCCTGCCACAGCAGGAAGTTCGATACCCGCGCTTCGCCCGAGGTGCGGATCACCAGATCGGGGTCGGGCAGAAACTCGGTATCGAGATGCTGGCCCAGCGTGGCTTCGGTCACATCTTCGGGGTTCAGATTGCCCGATGCCGCTGCGGCACACAGCGCCCGCGCCGCCCGTACCAGTTCATCGCGGCCGCCATAATTGATCGCCACCGTCAGGTTCAGCCGGGAATTGGGCGCGGTGCGATCCTCGATCCCCGCCATCATGCGTTGCAGTTTGGCATCCAGCCGGGTGCGGTCGCCGATAAAGCGCATCCGCACGCCTTCGGCAGACATCCGGTCGGCCTCATTTTCGATATAGCGGGCGAAAATCCCCATCAGGCCAACCACTTCGCGGGTCGAGCGTTTCCAGTTCTCGGTGGAAAAGGCATAGACCGTCAGATGCGTTATCCCCAGATCGGGGCAGGCCGCCACGATCTCCTTGACCCGCTCCGCGCCACGCCGGTGGCCGACCAGACGCGGCCACTTGCGTTCGGTAGCCCAGCGGCCGTTGCCGTCCATGATGAGGGCGACGTGGGCGGGACTTTTCATCATGGTGTCTTTTGCGGCCAATCGCTGCCCCTGTGCCGTCAGGCCCTAAACCTGCATGATCTCGTGTTGTTTTGAGTCCAGCATGCGGTCGATCTGGGCAATCGCCTTGTCGGTCATGTCCTGAATCTCGTCGGCCCAGACCTTCTGGTCATCTTCGGCCATGCCTGCGGCTTTGGCCTTCTTGATCATGTCCATGCCGTCGCGCCGCACGTTGCGCACCGCAACCCGGGCATGTTCGCTGTATTGCGCCGCCACCTTGGCCAGTTGCGCCCGCCGCTCCTGGTTCAGCTCCGGGATCGGCAGCCGGATGATCGGGCCATCGGTGACCGGGTTGATGCCGATGCCGCTTTCGCGGATCGCCTTTTCCACCTTGGTGATCATCGTCTTGTCCCAGACATTGATGGTGATCATCCGCGGTTCCGGCACGTTGATGGTACCCAGCTGGTTCAACGGCGTCATCGTGCCGTATGATTCCACCTGAATCGGATCGAGGATCGACGCCGACGCCCGCCCGGTGCGGAGCGAGCCGAACTCGGTTTTCAGCGCCGCCATCGCCCCATCCATCCGGCGCTGGATGTCATCTATGTCTATGTCAAGGTCGTCAGTCATGGTCATGCTCGTGGTCTGTGGGACTGTCGGGCTTTCGCCGTCTTTGCGGTCCTATAGCAGCAACGCCATGCCTGAGTACAGAGGGGCTACACCCGCAGCGCCATCGCTGGCGCAGGTCCTCCGCTCACTGATCCGGCCACGCATCCAGGATGCGCTGGCGATTCGCTTGCAATATTTACGCAACTGTTGCTAGATCAATGGAGTTTCACGCTGCGATGTTTGCGAAATTATCGGCAAGGGATTGAACCTGCTGCATTAGGCGGCGGAACAAGGGGGATACGATGGCGACGGTAACTTTGACGGATCTTTTCAGCAATCTGAATAGCTGGCGGGGTGACCTGTTCTGGGCCAACAGCGGCACCACAGTGACCCAGACCACCGCCACGACATTTTCCTATGTCTACCCGGCCGGTCACCCCTTTGCCGGATTTACGGTTTCAATTTCTGGCACCGGTTTCACCTATTTTGGCACTATTCCCACCGGTGGAGAAATGACTGATCTGCTGATTACCGACAATTCCGGCCAGACAGTTCTGACAATCGCCGGAATCGCACCGGATACACTGGCCAGCGATCTGTCGCTGTTTGCAGCCCAATCGTTCACCTTTCCAGACCCCAATGGCAATGGAACAGGTGGAAGGGTCAAGAACGCCTGGTCGCAAATCCTTTCTGGCGATGACACAATCCTTGGCACTTCAGGCGACGACAGGAATGTTCTGCCTGGCCTGAACCCCGGCGACGATACCTTCCAGTTGGGCGATGGAAGCGACTGGGCGATGGCCAGCATCGGCAATGACACGATCACCGGTGGAAACGGATATGACGGGCTATCATTCTGGGAGACCCATTGGGACGAAGGCATCGCAATGACCCGGGGGATTGTTGTCGATGTCGGTGCTGGAACTGTGATCGACGCCTGGGGCTTCACCGACAGCATCACCAGCATCGAACTTTTCGAAGGCTCGGCCTTCAGCGACCTTTTTCTCGGTGGCGATGCCGAGGACACATTCTGGGGCCTACGTGGCAAGGATACGCTGGATGGCGGCGCCAATCTTGGAAGTGGAGGCGTCGCCAGAGGCAGTGGGGGCGACTGGGCGCGCTATGATGCTGATCAGTGGCTGGGCGGATTGCAAGGCATCGTGGTCAAGCTTGAAACTTCGGTGGTCGGCGGCACGATTCACGGCACGATCCGCGACGGGTTCGGGGCGCTTGACCGCACTGTCGATATCGAAAGCGTGACCGGCACAAGGTTCAACGATTCCTTTTCCGGCTCTTCGGTGCAGAACGTGTTTGATGGTGGCGAAGGCAAGGACCGCTATGATGGCGGCGGTGGCAGAGATGTCCTGTGGTTCTTTTACCAGTTCGGCAACGGTGGCCAGACCGGGATCACCGTTGATCTCACCCGTACTACCGGGCAGATTCGCAATGACGGCTATGGCAACATCGAAACTGCGGTGTCCATCGAAAACATCGTTGGCAGCCGGCAGAATGACCTGATCAAAGGCTCGGGCGGCACTAACTTACTGGAAGGCTTCTATGGTGCCGACACCTTGACCGGTGCCGGAGGAAACGATGAATTCAAGTACTTCTGGCGCCCCGAGGCGGGGGAGACCGATACCATCACCGATTTCCGCGCCTCCGGTGCTGCCAACCGGGACCAGATGCAGTTCTGGGTCAGCAACTGGGGGGTGTCCAATGTGCTGACGCTGGTCAACGGCACCGCAGCAACTCAGGCGGTCAGTACCTTCATCTTCAATGCAGCGACCCAGGTTCTGTCATGGGACGAGGACGGTACCGGCGGGATTGGGGCGATTGATGTGGCTTTTTTGCAGGGGGTGACGGCGCTGACAGCGGCGAATTTCGATTTGTTGTGAGAGGCAGGAGTCGGGGGTGAACCCCGACCTACGTTTGGTCCGGGCGGCGGGGTGAACCCCGCCCTACCCGCGCACGATGGTATAGGTGCCTTCGCCGCGCAGGATGCCGCGAAAGCCGCCGGGTTCATCCAGCGAAAACACGATGATCGGCAGGTTGTTGTCGCGGGCCAGGGCGATAGCCGAGGCATCCATCACGCCAAGATGCTTTTGCAGCACCTCGTCATAACTCACCTTGTCATAGCGTTTGGCGTCGGGGAATTTCTTCGGGTCTTTATCATAGACCCCATCGACCTTGGTGCCCTTGAAAATCGCCTCGCAACTCATTTCATTGGCGCGCAGGGTCGCGGCGGTGTCGGTGGTGAAATAGGGGTTGCCGGTGCCGGCGGCAAAGATGCAGACCCGCTTTTTCTCCAGATGCCGCACGGCGCGGCGGCGGATGTAGGGCTCGCAGACCTGATCCATCGGAATCGCGGAAATCACCCGGGTGAAAATCCCCAAAGCCTCCAGCGACGCCTGCATCGCCAGCGCATTCATCACCGTGGCCAGCATCCCCATGTAATCGGCGGTGGTGCGTTCCATCCCCTGTGCGCTGCCTTGCAAGCCGCGAAAAATGTTGCCGCCGCCGATCACCATGCAGATCTCGACACCGAGATCATGCACCGATTTCACCTCGTTGGCGATCCGCTGCACCGTGGGCGGGTGCAGGCCGTAACCCTGATCGCCCATCAGCGCCTCACCCGAGATCTTCAGCATCACCCGTTTATAGGCAATCGGCACCGCGCCCTGATTGGTCGTGCCCTGATTGGTCATGCCGTCCGGCCCCCCACTTGATTGTTTTCGGCTTTTGCTGGCGCGCAAAATGTCGGAAAATGGCGGCGGGTTCAACGGCTAATGGCGGCGCTGGTGCCGCAGGCCCGGCAAAGGGGATGAGGTTTGGCAGGCAACCATCTGTATTCCCTTCCGGAAATCGACTTTTCCCGCCATATCCTGCTGGCAGGGCCCACCGCATCGGGCAAATCGGCGCTGGCGCTGCATCTGGCCAGGGCGCAGGGCGGCACCATCGTCAATGCCGATGCGTTGCAGGTGTTTGCCAACTGGCATCTGCTGACCGCCCGGCCGTCACCGGCTGATCTGGCACAGGCACCGCACCGCCTTTACGGCCATGTGCCCGCCGACGCGTCCTATTCGGTCGGCCATTGGCTGGGGGAAATCGCGGCGCTGCTGGCAACCGGCCAGCGGCTGATTGTCGTCGGCGGCACCGGCCTGTATTTCCGCGCCTTGACCGAGGGTTTGGCCGAGATTCCGCCGGTTCCCGCCGACATCCGCGCCGCTGCGATGCGGCGCAGCGCCGATCCGGCGGCACTGATCGCCGATCTGGACCCGGCGACCCGCGCCCGGATCGACCTTGCCAACCCGGTGCGGGTGCAACGGGCATGGGAGGTGCTGCAGGCGACAGGGCGGGGGCTGGCCGATTGGCAAGCAGCAACCCCGCCGCCGCTGCTGCCCCCTGAAAGCGCCACCATGCTGGTGCTGTCACCGCCCGCTGCATGGCTGGCAGACCGGATCAGCCGCCGGTTCGATGCGATGATGGAGCAGGGCGCGCTGGACGAGGTGCGCCGCAATCTGGCCGGGTGGAACCCTGCCCTGCCCTCGGCCAAGGCGATCGGTGCCGCCGATCTGGTGGCGCATCTGCAAGGGCAGATCACCCTGGCCGATGCCATCACCCAGGCCAAGGCCGCCAGCCGCCAGTATGCCAAACGGCAACGCACCTGGTTCCGGGCCCGGATGAAAGACTGGCACAACCTGCAATTGAGCGGCTTCACAGACTGAGAGGCGCCAACCGGGGTGCTTCCCATCGGCCACGCTTTGCCGATTGTGGCATTGTGACACAGATTTTCCTTGGGCCTGACACCCGGCCCCCCTAGGCTGACCCCAACCGACCTGCCCCAACGCAGGCCCCAAACCGACAGTCAGGACCCCCCCGCCGTGACCATCCCTGTGCCAGACAGCGCTTCTGCGGTGCGGTTCGTGCCGATCCCCCGGCTGGCGGTCGGCGGCCGCTGGCGGGTCGAGGCGATGCGCAGCCTGAGCGAGCCGTTGCTGTTGTGGTTCACCCGGGGCCAGGGCCGCATCACCGTGGCTGGCACCACCCGGGGTTACGGCCCGCACAATGCCGTGTTCATCCCTGCCGGGATCATGCACGGGTTTGAAGTGGCGTCCCAGGTCTTTGGCACCGCCGTCTTTTTCGGGCGTAACAGCCCGGTGACCCTGCCCGAAGGCCCGCACCATCTGCGGATCCGCGATTCAGCGACCCAGATCGAACTGAACGGCATCATCGACGCCGTGCAGCGCGAAATGGACAGCACCCGCCCTGCCCATGACCGCGCCACCCGCGCCCACATGGGGTTGCTGGGGGTCTGGCTGGAACGCCAGGTGGCGCTGTCTGCGGGGGAAACCGGCCGCCCCGATGCGGCACGCAAACTGGCGGCGCGCTATGCCGCCCTGCTGGAACGCGATTTCCGCACCGGCAAATCGGTGGCGGATTATGCACGGGTGCTGGGGGTGACTCCAACCCACCTCAGCCGGGTCTGCAACCAGACCACGGGTCGCCCGGCATCGGCGCTGTTGCAGGAACGGGTGCTGTTCGAGGCGCGCAAACTGCTGGCGGAAACCAAGGCACCGGTCAACCGCATCGCGGAATCACTCGGGTTCCGCTCCCCCGCCTACTTTACCCGCGCCTTTCTGCACCGTACCGGCCAGACCCCCACCGGTTTTCGCCGCAGCATCTGAGGCTGCGCAGTGCGCCTGTTGTTCGGTTTTGGCAGCCCAATCATCCGATTGCGCCAAACCGTGTCGCAATCCGCTCATGGCACCGCCATTTCCCCGTGCATGTCGCAAACGTGGCCCCAAGTGCCGAATGCAGGCGTTGACGCGGCGCATAAAGATGTGCGGAATGTCGCCAGAGGAAGGTACCCCACTCACCCTGCGCCCGACGATCCGGCACGGGAGGGTTCTGGTCAAACCGACCCATGAAATAGTTGCCAGGGAGAACAGAATGAAAGACCTCGCCACAACCGCACCGGACCTGCATCCGGTTGCCAGAATGTATGCACAGGAATGTCTGGATGGCCGGTTGAGCCGCCGTGAATTCCTGACCCGCGCCACCGCACTGGGGGTGTCAGTTGTTGCAGCCTATGGTGCCCTTGGTCTGCTGGCCCCGCCTGCGATGGCGCAGGAAGGCAAGCCGGGTGGCGTGCTGCGGATGAACATGGAAACCAAGGCCGGCAAGGACCCGCGCACCTGGGACTGGTCGGAACTGGCGAACTTTGCCCGCGGCTGGCTGGACTATGCCGTTGAATATCAAAAAGACGGTTCGCTGCGCGGCATGCTGCTGGAAAGCTGGGAAACCAACGCCGACGCCACCGAATATACCCTGCATGTCCGCCAGGGTGTAAAGTGGAACAACGGCGAGGATTTCACCGCCGATCATCTGGCGTTCAACATCGCGCGCTGGTGCGATGGCACTGTCGAAGGCAATTCGATGGCAGGCCGGATGTCCAGCCTGCAGGACCCCGCCACCAAATTGGTGCGCGACGGTGCCATCACCGTTGACGGTGCCACCATCAAGCTGGTCCTGACCGCGCCCGACATCACCGTGATCGTCGGCATGGCGGACTATCCCTCGGCAGTGGTTCACCCGTCCTATGACGGTGGCGACACCGGCAAATCGCCGATCGGTACCGGCCCCTATCTGCCGACCCATGACGAAGTCGGGGTGAAACAGGAACTGACGCTGAACAAGGATCACGTCTGGTGGGGCACCGCCGTCCATGGCGGCCCGTACCTTGACCAGATCACCTTCATCGACACCGGCACCGATCCGGCAGCCCTTGTCTCTGCCGCCGAAGCCGATGAACTGGACATGACCTACCAGACCAAGGGCGATTTCGTCGCGGTGTTTGACGGCCTCGGCTGGATCAAATCCGAAGCTGTCACCGCAGCCACCATCGCGGTGCGGTTCAACCAGCAGGCTGATCTGTACAAGGATGTGGCGGTGCGCAAAGCGCTGCAGATGGCGGTCAACAACGCGGTGGTGCTGGAACTGGGCTATGCCGGACTTGGCACTGCCGCCGAAAACCACCATGTCAGCCCGATCCACCCGGAATATGCCGCGCTTCCGGCGCTGGTGGTGGACCCTGCCGGGGCCAAGGCGGCGATTGCCGCCGCTGGTCATGCCGATACCGAGTTTGAACTGATCTCGATCGACGACGACTGGCAGGCCGCAACCTGCGATGCCGTCGCCGCCCAGATCCGTGATGCCGGTATCAACATCAAGCGGACCATCCTGCCGGGATCGACCTTCTGGAACGACTGGACCAAATACCCGTTCTCTGCCACCGAATGGAACATGCGTCCGCTCGGGGTGCAGATTCTGGCGCTGGCCTACCGCTCCGGTGAAGCCTGGAATGAGGCGGCGTTCAACAACCCGGCGTTTGACGCGGCTTTGGCCAGGGCGCTGGCAACCCCGGATGCCGAAGCCCGCCGCGCCATCATGGCGGAACTGGAACAGATCATGCAGGACGAAGGCGTGATGATCCAGCCCTACTGGCGCTCGGTGTTCCGTCACATGAAAGACACCGTCCGCGGTGCCGACATGCACCCGACGTTCGAGTTGCATCACTACAAGTGGTGGATCGAGGCCTGATCTTCGGCGGGGGCTGACATGTCGGCCCCCGCCCCCCATCCTTCCGCCCTTCCCGGCGCGCTGCGCCGCTGCATAGCCTCTGGCCCCGCACCGGACCGGAAAGGATAGACCATGCTGCAATTCCTGCTGAAACGCTTTGCCACCATGGTTCTGACGGCGCTGTGCCTGACATTCGTGGTGTTCTATCTGACCAACCTGCCGCCCAACCTGGAAAAACTGGCGAAATCCGAGGCGTCGTCGCGGATGACCGATGATGCGGTGGTGTCCTGGCTGGCAAAGAACGGTTTTGCCCAGCCGGTCGCGACACGCTATGGCGAATGGCTGGGGGTGGTGCCGGGGTGGACCCATACTGCCGAAGACGGCGCTGTGACCGGTCGCTGCATCCCGCGCGGCACCGACGCCACGCTGGCACCGCGCTATTGCGGCGTGCTGCAGGGCGACTGGGGCCTGTCCACCGTGTTCAAGGAACCGGTGGCAGATATCATCGCCACCCGCCTTGGCCTGACCGGATGGCTGATGCTGTGGGTGATGCTGGTGATGGTCCCGGCATCGCTGGTGCTCGGCGTGCTGGCCGGAATGCGCGAAGGCTCACGCACCGACCGCGCCCTGTCCGCCATTTCGATCGCCACCACCGCCACCCCGGAATATGTCTCCGGCGTCATTCTGGTGGTAATCTTTTCGTCCTCCACCCTCGGCCTTTCCCCGATTCTGGCCGATTGGGGCTGGATCTCCGGCAAGACCCTGTTCAAGGGTTCCGCCACCAGCGCCATGGAGGATATCACCTTCTGGAACTTCACCCTGCCGGTGCTGACCATTGCGCTGTACGGCATCGGCTACATCGCCCGGATGACCCGCGCCTCGATGACCGAGGTGATGACAGCACAATATATCCGCACCGCCCGGCTCAAAGGCGTGTCGTTTCGCAATGTCGTGCTGAAACACGCGCTGCGCAACGCGCTGATTGCGCCCTTTACCGTGATCATGCTGCAGATCCCCTGGCTGTTGAACGGGGTGGTGATTGTCGAAACTCTGTTCAACTACAAGGGCTTCGGCTGGGTCCTGGTTCAGGCGGCTGGCAACAATGACATCGAACTGCTCTTGGGCTGTTCGGTGGTGGCGGTGGTTGTGGTGCTGGTCACCCAACTGATTTCCGACATCGGCTATGTCTATCTGAACCCCCGCATCCGGATTTCATGAGGATTTGACGATGGACGCCTTGGGCTGGGGCCAGATTTTCCTGCTGATCCTGCGGCAGATGCTGCCGGTCTGGATTGCGCTGGCACTGATGGTGGCGCTGTCGATCCGCTACAAACGCCGCCTTGGGCTCTATGGCAAGCTGTATGACAGCCCGGTCGGCATCGCAGGCTTTATCCTGGTGATGTTCTGGGTCTTTGTCGCGCTGTTTGCCGACCTGATCATCACCCATGACGCGTTGGCGCAGATCTCGGGGATGAAGAACAAGCTGCCGGGAACCCCGGTGCCTGCGGGGCCAGAGGTTTATCCCTACTACCTGCTCGGCGGTGACAATCTGGCGCGTGACGTGTTTTCCCGCATGGTGATGGGGGCGCGGCAGGTGCTGTCGATTGCCCCTGCCGCCACCACTTTCGCCTATATGGTCGGCATCACCCTTGGCCTGCCCGCCGGCTACTTTGGCGGCAGGCTGGATACCGGCCTGTCGTTCCTCGCCAATCTGGTGCTGGCCTTCCCGGTGATCTTGCTGTTTTATCTGCTGGTCACCCCTGAAATCCGCTCCACCGGCATCCCCGTCGTTCTGGCAGCGCTGCTGTTCCTGTTCCCGATCGTGTTTCTGACGGTGCTGTTCAACAGCCGCTATTTCACCAACCCGGCGCGGCGCAACGCCTATGTCGGCACCACGCTGGTGCTGGGATTCTGGGCCTATAGCGGCCTTGCCTTCAACGCCGACCCCACCGGCCTGTTCTCGATGGACCCGAACCTGCTGAATGTCTTTGTCTCGGTGGTGTTCGTCAATGCCCCCACGGTGTTTCGCATCGTGCGTGGCATCGTGCTCGACATCAAATCACGCGACTATGTCGCGGCGGGGATGACCCGGGGCGAGGGCCCGTGGTATATCATGCTGTGGGAGATATTGCCCAACGCGCGCGGGCCGCTGATCGTCGATTTCTGCCTGCGGATCGGCTATACCACCATCCTGCTCGGCACCCTCGGCTTTTTCGGCCTTGGCGTCTCACCCGAAAGCTCCGACTGGGGCTCCACCATCAATGCCGGGCGCAAGCTCCTGACCCAGTTCCCGCACCCCGCCATCGTCCCCGCCCTGTCGCTGATGAGCCTGGTCCTCGGCCTCAACCTGTTGGCCGATGGATTGCGCGAAGAAAGCCTGCGCGATTGAAACCCGCGCCCCTCCATTTTCTGTTCATAAATATCCCACGGGGGTCCGGGGGTGGGAAACCCCCGGCCTCGCCGCCAAACCGGAGGCCCGATGTCAGAACCCTATAGTGGCCCCATCCTTGAGATCGAAAACCTGTCGATCTCCTTTTTCACCCGGCTGCGCGAGATTCCGGCGGTGATGGATTTTTCCTGCACGGTGATGCCGGGAGAGGCGATGGGGCTGGTCGGCGAATCCGGTTGTGGCAAAAGCACTGTCGCGCTGGCGGTGATGCGCGATCTGGGCAAGAACGGCCGCATCACCGGCGGCACCATCAAGTTCAAGGGCCGCGATCTGACCCATATGGGTGATGAGGAGCTGCGCCAGATCCGCGGCAGCCAGATCGCGATGATCTATCAGGAACCGATGGCCAGCCTCAATCCGGCGATGAAGATCGGCGCCCAACTGGCCGAAGTGCCGATGATCCACCAGAACATGGGGGCCACCGAGGCTTACAGGTTGGCGCGGCAGGTGGTCGCCGATGTCCGCCTGCCCGACCCCGACCGCATCTTGCAGGCCTATCCGCACCAGCTGTCCGGCGGCCAGCAACAGCGCATCGTCATCGCGATGGCGCTGATGTCGAAACCGGCGTTGCTGATCCTGGATGAACCGACCACGGCGCTGGATGTGACGGTCGAGGCCGGGATTGTCGATCTGGTCAAGGATCTGGGCCACAAATACGGCACTTCCCTGCTGTTCATCAGCCACAACCTCGGGCTGATCCTCGATGTCTGCGACCGGCTCTGTGTGATGTATTCCGGTGAAGCGGTGGAAACCGGTGCCGTGGCCGAAGTGTTCGACAAGATGCGCCACCCCTATACCCAGGCGCTGTTCCGCTCGATCCCGCTGCCCGGTGCCGACAAGAACGCCCGCCCGCTGGTGTCGATCCCCGGCAACTTCCCGCTGCCGCATGAACGCCCCCCGGGCTGCAACTTTGGCCCGCGCTGCAGCTATTTCGAGGCGGGGCGCTGTGACGCGGCCGAGGTGGCGATGGCCCCGGTCCCCGGCGGCGACCGCCACGGCTCGCGCTGTGTGAAATTCGCCGAGATCGACTGGAACGCCAAGGCCGAACGCGCCAAAGCGGTGGAAAAGACCCCGATCGGCGAGGTGGTGCTGCGGATGGAGGATCTGCGGAAATATTACGAAGTTGGCGGTTCCAAACTGTTCAGCGGCGGCAGCACCAAGGTGGTCAAAGCCAATGAAACCCTGACATTCGAGGCGCGCGAGGGTGAAACCCTTGCCATCGTCGGCGAATCCGGTTGCGGCAAATCGACCTTTGCCAAGGTGCTGATGGGGCTGGAAACCGCCACCTCCGGCCGGATCATGCTGTACGATCAGGATATCCATGATGTCCCGATCCAGTCCCGCAGCACCGCTACGGTGTCTTCGGTGCAGATGGTGTTTCAAAACCCGTTCGACACGCTGAACCCGTCAATGACCGTTGGCCGCCAGATCGTGCGGGCGCTGGAAATATTCCGGATCGGCACCTCCGATGCCGACCGCGAGGCGCGGATGCTGGACCTGCTCGATCTGGTGAAGCTGCCGCGGGTGTTTGCCGAACGGATGCCGCGCCAGTTGTCAGGGGGCCAGAAACAGCGCGTCGGCATCGCCCGCGCCTTTGCCGGTGGCGCCAAGATCGTGGTCGCCGATGAGCCGGTGTCGGCGCTTGATGTGTCGGTGCAGGCCGCTGTCACCGATCTGCTGATGGAAATTCAGCGCAAGAACCGCACGACATTGCTGTTCATCAGCCATGATCTGTCAATCGTCCGCTATCTCAGCGACCGGGTGATGGTGATGTATCTGGGCCATGTGGTGGAACTGGGCAGCACCGATCAGGTGTTTTCACCACCCTACCACCCCTATACCGAGGCGCTGCTGTCGGCGGTGCCGGTCGCCGACACCTCGGTGATCAAGAAACGCATCGTGCTGGAAGGCGATATCCCGTCAGCGATGAACCCGCCGCCCGGCTGCCCGTTCCAGACCCGCTGCCGCTGGAAGCTGCAGGTGCCGGGGGGCCTGTGTGACCGCGAGGTGCCGCCGATGCAGGTGCTGGCGGGCGGGCACCAGATCAAATGCCATCTGAGTGCCGATATCCTGAACCGGATGGACCCGGTTTTTACCATCGCCGCAGAATGAGTGCCGCCGAATGAGCCCCGCAGCATGACCGGCACCACCCATCTGCGGGTGCTGCACCCCGCCCCGCATGTGCTGGCCTTTTACGATGGCCGCATCCCCGGCCACCGCTTTGCCCCCGGCCCGAACTGGGTGGATGACGGGGCGCTGTCGCTGGGGATCGCCAGCTATGCGCTGGTCGATGGGGGTGAGGCGCTGATCTATGATACCCATGTCTCGACCGATCATGCCCAATTCATCCGCGACCATCTGGCGGGGCTGGGGGTCACGCGGTTCACCGTGGTGCTCAGCCACTGGCATCTGGATCATGTCGCAGGCACCGATGTCTTTGCCGACTGCACCGTGATCGCCAACGAACGCACCGCCGCCCATCTGGCCCGCCGCCGCGCCGCGATTGAAAGCGGCACCGACCACGGCCCGCCCGCCATCAAGCCGCTGATCCAGCCGACCCGCAGCTTCACCGGCCGTGCCCAAATCCATGTAGGCTCCCTGCATGTCGACCTGATCGAGGCCAACATCCATTCCGATGATGCCACGGTGATCTGGCTCGGCCATGAAAGGCTGCTGCTGGCGGGGGACACGGTGGAGGATTGCGTGACCTATGTCGGCGAGCCGGAAAACTTCGCCCGCCATCTGGCCGGCCTGGACCGGTTGGCGGCGCTGCACCCGGCCCGCATCCTGCCCAACCACGGCGACCCGGGCCGGATCGCTGCGGGCGGCTATGGTGCCGACCTGCTGCCTGCGACCCAGGATTATATCGGCAAGTTGCTGGCCTCGCGCACCGATGCCACGCTGCGCGCCGCGCCGCTGTCCGACTGGATCGCGCCGCAGCTGGCCGCAGGCACCCTGCACTGGTTCGCGCCTTACGAGGCGGTGCATGCGAAAAACCTCACACAGGTTCCGGCGCTGCCTTGACCCCGGCCCCTGCAAGGGTTTTTGGCGGGCACCGGGCTTTGACTGCCGCAGGGTGCGATGAACGCCCGGAGGAACCGCAACCTGATACCGGCGGCCCTTTGCGTTGACCGTTTGGCCTGCCGTCCCGGATGAAGCGTAGGGTGTCGTGCTTGCACGCACCTGTCTGTCGGGAATGGTGCTTGCACGCACCTGTCTGTCGGGAATGGTGCTTGCACGCACCTGTCTGTCGGGAATGGTGCGTGCAAGCACGACACCCTACCTCAAAATCCCGGCCTCAGCGTTCATTCAGCGGCGCGGCAGGTCAGCCATGCGGGCCGCTGGCATGAAAGGTTCAAAGGTTCCGGGCTGCGACGGGTTCAGGACCTTTCGGGAGAATTCGCTGCCAAAGCCGACATCAGGCGGGCTGGTTACCCGGCGGCGCGACCTTTGTCAGCTGGCGGCGGCTGCTGCCCGCAAGGCGGCGCGGCGGTGTTCCAGCCAATAGGTGGTCATGATCAGCGGCGCGGTTGCCGCCTCACCCGATTGCACCAGTGCCATCAATGCGTCAAACGACAGAACATGGGCGCGGATATCTTCGCCCTCATCCGCCAGACCGGCCAGCCGGGGCCGGTCATCCGACAGATCGGCGATGCCGACAAACGAGTACAGATATTCGGTTTTGGCCCCGGGTGAGGGGTAGAAATTCGCCACCACCAGCAGCGCCCCAAGGCTGATGCCTGCCTCTTCCACCGCTTCGCGCCGTGCCGCCTGTTCGGGACTTTCGCCGGGGTCGATGCGGCCTGCGATCGGCTCCAGTTGCCACGGCTGGCTGTCGCCGCGCGACAGCGGGCCGGGGCGGAATTGTTCGACCACCATCACCCGGTCGGTCACCGGGTCATAGGGCAGGACCACGGCGGCATCGCCCGAGACAAAGGTGGCGCGGTTCAAGGGGCCACTCATGGTGCCATCGAACCGGCGGTGGCGCAGGTCATATTCTTCAACCGCAAAGAAACGGGCATAGGGCTGGTGGTGCGCCAGGATCACCACATCGCCGGGTTGGGTACGGTGGCGCAGCACCGTGGGGGCCGGATCGCGCTGGCCGCGCAGGTGTGAGGCGGCGCGTACCAGCATCATCGGATAGCGCCCGGCCATACCGGCGGCAGTGGCGCTGCCAAGCGCCGCCATGTATTCGCGGGCCGCCAGCACCGCCATGTCCGCCCATTTGGCTTGCCATTGGGCAAGGCTCCAGGCGCCGTCCGGCTCGGCCATTGGATCAGCGTTGACAAACACCCGGGCCGCCACCTGCCGCGCTGGATCGCCGCCGACAGTGACCAGAACCGGCTCTGCCGCCAGCCGGTAACCCGCTTCGTAAAACGCCAGACGCGCCAGATCGGCTTCATCGGCATCTTCCAGCACCAGTCCAGAGGCGGTTTCCCCCGCAATCGGCAAAAGCATCGGACAGGTCTGGCCGCTTACGGCAAAGGCCCCATGGCCCGACAATTCGGCGCTGACCACCAGTGCTTGGCGACCCAACACCACATCCAGCAATGCCCTGTCACACAGCGGGCCATAAAGGAATACGGCTGACATAAGCTAAGGCCACCGCCGCGAGGCCCATTCGGCAAAGATGCCGCCCAAGGCCCCCCCGATCAGAAAAGTGGTGATCAATCCCGGGTTCGCCATGACTTTCAGATAGTTGAGACTGATTTCAAACACCGCCTGCAATGCCTCTACCGGGCCGGTAAAGCGCAGGTTCATCGATTGCAGAATCATGTCATAGATGCCGAACAGCAGCACCCCCCAGAAGACCATGGTCAACACCGTGCGCAATCCGCTTTCCAATGCGGCACGATAGGTGTGGCCGACCAGAACCCCCATCACCCGCCAGCCCGTCAAAGCACCAAGCCCAGCACAGACAAACGAAAAATAGCCGAACTGGGTGCCTTCGGGCAACAAGGGCTTGATCAACTCTGCCGAGACAAAGGCCAGAGCGGCATAGAAAACGGCAGCGGCAAGCTTGGCGGCGGTGGGCATTGAGGTGGCGGGCATTGAGGTGGCGGCCCTCTGTTGCAGTATTGCACATGATGTTCCAACAGGGGCCCTGCCGATGCAAGTCCCACAACCCGTGCAGCGCATTTTCGCGCCGGACTGTAGCGCAATGGTGCCGGTTTCGGGCTCAGACCGGCGGCCAGACCCCGCCGTCAGCCCCCCCGCCGCCAGACCCCCGCAGTCTGTCCCCCGCAGTCAGTCCCCCGCAGTCAGTCCCCGTCGTCAGGCGTCATGCGCCGCCGCAATGGCGGTGGTGAATTCCGCCAGCAGCAGATCGATCTCTTCCACCCCGACCGACACCCGAAAGAAGCCTTCGCTGATGCCGATGGCTTCGCGGGCCGCCGCTGTCATGGCGCGGTGCGAACTGGAAGGGGGGTGCGACAGGGTGGTGCCGATATCCCCCAGGGTCGGGGCAAAGACGATGTTGGGGGCGGCGCGGGTCAGGGCATTGGCGGCAGCGCGCCCGCCGTTCAGCACAAAGCTGAGCATGTTGCCGCCGCGATGGCCCAGCAGCGCCACCGCCCGGTTGTGGTCGGGATGGTCGGGCCGGGTCGGATACAGCACCCGCGCCACCCCCGGCAGGCCGGCCAGATGATCGGCCAGCCGCGCCGCATTCTGTTCGGCCCGGTCATAGCGCAGGTGAAACGAATAGAGCCCGCGCTCTGCCAGCCAGCAGTCAAACGGGCTGGCGGTCAGGCCAAAGGTGACGGCGGTGTCATAAATCGCCTTGCGGTGTGCCGGATCGCGGGCAGCAACATAGCCCAGCGTCACATCGGAATGGCCGGCCAGCAGTTTGGTGACGGAATGGATGACCAGATCGGCGCCATGCTCAAAGGCGCGAAAGGCGCGCGGGGTGGAAAAGGTGTTGTCCACCGCCAGGATGATCCCCCGGTCGCGGCACAGCCCGGCAATCGCCGCCATGTCCGCCACCCGGATCGTCGGGTTCGACACCAGTTCCACCAAGATCATCCGGGTTTCCGGCCGGATCGCTGCTGCCATCGATGCAGCATCGGTCGGATCCGCCAGCGAGGTGGCGATGCCAAAGCGTGGCAGTTCCTCGGTGACGATGCGCAGGGTCCGGCCATAGGACTGATCGCCCGACACAAGGTGATCCCCGGCCTGCAGCAGCCCCATCACGGCGGCGGTCACCGCCGCCATGCCGGAGCCGACGATGATGCCATGGGTTGCCTGCGCCACCGGACCTTCCAGCCCGTCGATCATCTGGGCCAGAACATCGGCATTGGGGTGACCTTCGCGGGCATAGGTATAGCCGGGCACCTGCCCCTGATAGATCGCATCCAGCGCATCCGGCCCCTCCGAGGCATAGACCACCGACATCTGCAGCGGAGTTCCGACCGGGCGGCTGCTGCTGGCGGGCCAGCGGGTGCGGCGGACCAGAGACGGGGACGGGGACAGTTCGGCAGGGTCTTTCATCGCATCCTCCAGCGGCTTTGCGCCATACTTGCAGAAGCATCGCGCCTTGGGCAGCGGGAATTGCTGCGCCGTGGTTCATTTGCGCCCGGTTTGCGACGCCGTCCGCTGAAGGCCCCGAAACGCTTACCGCGCCAGAATCAGTTCCGCCTTCAACCCGCCAAGGACGTCGCTGTGCCCCAGCCGCAAGGAGCCGCCGTGGCTGCGGGCGATATCAAGCGCAATCGACAGGCCCAGCCCGACGCCGCTGCCCTTGTTCTGGTTGCGGGCAGGATCCAGCCGGGTAAACGGCGCCATCGCCTCATCCCGCCGGGCTTCGGGAATGCCGGGGCCATTGTCTTCGACACTGAACACCAGCGCCCGTTCGGTCAGCGCCATCCCAACCACCGCCCTGGTGCCATAGCGCACCGCATTGCCGATCAGATTGTCCAGCGCACGGGCCACCGCCATCGGCCGCAGCATCACCGCGCCGCTGCCACTGATCTTGCCGGGGCTGGCATCGCGGCCGGCGCGGCGGGCATTGTCGATCACCGCTGCCAGCAGGTGTTGCGGGTCGGTGGATATGGCATCATCCAGCGCATCGCCGCGGGCAAAGGCCAGAAACTCATCCAGCAAGTGCTGCATGTCCTGTACATCGCGCTGCATCAGCGCGGTGTCTTCGCCCTCTGGCTGCAGCGCCAGCGCCAGTTTCAGCCGGGTCAGCGGGGTCCGCAGATCATGGCTGACCCCGGACAACAGCAGAGTGCGCTGTTCGATCTGCCGTTCGATCCGGTTGCGCATGTCCAGAAAGGCACCGCCTGCGGCCCGCACCTCATTGGCACCGCGCGGGCGGTAAGGCACCGACCGGCCCTTGCCGAAAGCCTCGGCAGCATCGGCCAACCGGGCAATCGGGCGCAACTGGTTGCGCAAGAATGCATAGGCGATCAGTGTCATCAACGCCGATGTCGCCAGCATCAGCACCAGCAACTGATGCGGGTTTGACGCAGAGACCCGGCGGCGATCGATCCCGATCTGCATCGGGCCATGGCGGGTTTCAACCAGCAGCAGCACCTTGCCGCGTTCGCCGCTGAGATCAACCCCCAGAACCTGTGGCAACCCAAGGCGAAAGGCTTCAATCACATAGCCACCAGACAGATCAACCAGGGCATGGCGATCCACCGCCACGGCGTCCGACGGCAAGGTGACATCCAGCCCCAGCGGCGGCGGCAACCGGGCAATTGCACCTTGGGCAGCGGTCAGAGTTTCGGCCTGATCGACCTGCTCGCGCAGATAGTTGACACCCAGGAAAATCGACGCTGTCATCTGCCCCGTCACGCCTTCGAAATGGCGCTGAATGAAAACCACGGATACAACCAGCTGAATCGTGACAATCGGCACGATCAGGATCAGGGCAGCGCGGCCAAAAAGGCTGCGGGGAAAGGGCCGGCGAAGCCATGCAATCTTCATGCCGCGACCCTAGAGCAAATGGCTTGGCGGGGGGAACCGCTTTTCACCCCGCCCACGCGAAATCCCGCCGGGCCGGGGGATCACTGATCGCCAATGGCGAAATCCGCCGCCCCAGTCTTTTCCCTCCCCCTTGTGGGCAGGGCCGGGGTGGAGGCATCTCGACTGGCTGCACCGCCCTCCCCAAACCTCCCCACAAGGCCAGGGCTATCGCCTATGGAAAAATCGCCCTTCCGTGTCGGAAGCGAACAGAGAACAAGCCCGAGTCGAACGCAGTCCATTTCTTCGCACGCAAACGCCAGTTTCTCTTTCGTTCCTTCATAGGCGATTTCCCTGCTCACAAGGGGGAGGGCGCAGGTGGCGCCGGCGGCCCACAAGGCTGGATGCTACCCCGGTTCGGCTGCCACACCTGGATTCGCCCCCTGCATGGCCACAGACCCGCCGCAACGCCCCGGGGCCGCAACCCATGACCCGCCCTGCCCGGTGGCGCCCGATCGTGGGCCAGATGCAGCTGCTGGAACCGGGGCTCGTCTGTGTTCTTGCCGGCAACCCCTCGGCCTTCACCGGGCCGGGGACCAACAGCTATCTGATCGGCGACCGGGATCTGGTGCTGATCGACCCCGGCCCGGATGACCCGGCGCACCGGGCGGCTGTGCTTGCTGCAGTGCCGCGCGGCGGATCGATTGCCCGGATCATCGTGACCCATCCGCATCTGGACCATTCCGCCGGGGCTGCGGCGATGGCGCAGGTTACCGGGGCACCGGTGCTGGCTTTCGGGGGTGCCGATGCGGGGCGCAGTGTGGCGATGCAGGCGCTGGCCTTGACCGGCACCCTGCTGGGTGGCGAAGGGATCGACCTTGGCTTTCGCCCCGACCTGCTGGTGCCGGACGGTTCGGTGTTGAACACCGCCGCTGGCCCGATCGAGGCGCTGTGGACACCCGGTCACTGTGCCAGCCATCTGTGCCTTGGCTGGAACCGGGTGCTGTTTTGCGGCGATCTGGTGATGGGTTGGGCCCCGTCGCTGATTTCACCCCCCGATGGCGAGCTTGCCGCCTATCGCACCTCGATGGCACGGCTGGCGGCACGGCTGACAGCGCGCCGTGACCGGCGCTATTACCCGGGCCATGGGGCACCGGTGGCCGATCCGGCACAGCGGCTGGCGGCCCTGATTGCCCACAGGCAGGCCCGTGAAACGCGGGTGGTGGCCGCCCTTGGCCGTGATTTCACCGACCTGACCGCCCTGACCGCCCGCGCCTACGCCGATACCCCGCCGCAGATGCACCCGGCTGCCGCGCGTAACCTGTTGGCGCATCTGATAGATCTGACAAACCGCGGCATCGCTGAACCCGACCGCCCCATCGGCACAGCCACGCTTTTCCGACTGGCGCAGGCCCGGTGAACTATGATGAGAGTCCGGTCTTTTCTGCACTGGACGCACCCCGGAACCCTTGCTATATGCCCCGCATGGTCCGGCGTAGCTCAGCGGCAGAGCAGTTGACTGTTAATCAATTGGTCGTAGGTTCGATCCCTACCGCCGGAGCCAAAATAAGCCCTTTAAGGTCAACGCCTTAGAGGGCTTTTTCATTCCCGAAAAATCCCGCGTAAGGCTGAAAAGTAAGGCGCGCGTAAGGCTCAGCACCCACATCTAGGTGTGCATGGACAAAATGGGCCGTCTCCCCCTAGTGTCCAGGCATGGACAACACACCAGACATTGATTCGCCCGAATATCACGCCTGCCACCCGGCGAAGGTTCGCATTGAGAACTTCAATCCGCGCGCGGTCATCCCGCACGGGCTGACGGTTGAGCACCTCTGCGCTGCGATGAATGACTTCATCGACTTCATCGGCTTCATCAACCAACAGCTAAACGGGCGCAAGATTGAGCGCCTTGAGACCATGCTGATGCCTGCCAACTTCTCCTCCATCGTGGGGGAGTTCGTGACCTCCACCATCCCCAAGCACTGCCCCACGCTGGCAAAGAACGGATACCACAACGGCCACCCGGACATGGTGCCCAAGGGGCGCTTCCCGAAGGACACCGTCCAGCACGCTCAGGAGGGGATTGAGGTCAAGGGGTCGCGCTACCTCCGGGGCTGGCAGGGCCACAATGCGGAGGACGCTTGGCTGATGGTGTTCTGCTATGAGTCGGGACGCCCCACCGACGCGGCGAAGGTCATCTCACCCGCGCCATTCCGATACCTGGGGGTGTTCGGGGCGCAGCTTGTGAAGGCTGACTGGACCTTCTCCGGGCGGTCTGAAACCAGCCGCCGCACGATCACCGCCGGGGTGAACCGGAGCGGCTATGACAAGATGGTGGGCAACTGGATTTACAAGGCCCCGGGCCTAAAGCTCTAGCTGGGCCTGATCCTCGCCCAAGGGGAGAGCCCCGGCCTTCAGGCTGGCGCTCAGGGCTGCCAGCTTGGGCACCGCCGCCGTGGCAAGGTCAAAGTAGGCCCCGTGCCGCTCCACCCCAACGGCGCGGTATCCGACAGCCTCTGCCGCCGCGATGGTGGAGCCGGAGCCCATGAACGGGTCAACCACAACGCCCTCGCCCAAGGGGAGCGCGGCCCACACAAGCTGGCGCATCAGCGATTGGGGCTTGAGGCTGGGGTGGTCAGCAATGTCCCGCTCCCGGCGCGGGGTGCGTTCGCTTGGGATCACGTCAAAGAACGGCTTGTCATCGGTGCGGCGGCGCAGGCCACCCGTCCCGAAGTCGCGCAGGCACTCCCTGACCGTCATGCCCTTGGGCATGGGCTTGCGAAACAGCCCCCAAGGCTCATAGCCGCCCCGGGGCAGCGAACACACGTCTGGAAAGTCCTTCTCCCCCAGCTTGGGGCGGTCCCCGCCGCGCAGCGTCTGCACCAGCCGGATCACCTCTGTGCGGAACTCAAGGCCCCCGTCAATCAGGCTGGAGAACACCAACTGCGACATGAAGGAGTTGCAGGCCACGAACACATGCGCGCCCGGCTTGAGCTTGGGCACGAGGTATCCTGCCCACTCCCGGAAGAAGCGCACCAATGTCTCCCGCTCCTTCGGGTCCAGTGCCGTGAACCGGGGCAGCGGGGCGCGCACGTTGCCGTCAAAGGCGGGCGGGAGCCGCCA
>JAYTDA010000153.1:0-18983 GCA_043736155.1 Paracoccaceae bacterium
GCCGCCCTCCATTCAAGGTAGGACAACCGAATCATGCAACATTCAACCCGTCAAGCGCACCGGGAAAACCAAACCTGACGATGTGTGCATCCCTTAGCCACAAAGGGGGAGGGGAGGCGCCGTTTTCCTGCACCGGTTTGCTGGTTGCCATCAGCCTCTGGCTGCCCTGTCGATCATTTCAGCATAGGTCGCGGCATAGCCCGCATGGACGGTTGCCGGGTCAAACCGTGGCTCGGCACTGCGCGCCAGGGCCGCTGCTGCTTTGCGCTTCGCCATCGCGGGATCAGCGATCATCGCCAGAATCGCATCGGCAATCCCTGTGGCATCGCCCACCGGCAACAGCGCCCCCACTGATCCGTCGATCAGTTCCCGCACACCGCCGCAATCGGTGGCAATCGCAGGCAGCCCGGCGCGAAACGCCTCGACAATCGAGATCGGCAGCGCTTCCCAGCGCGAGGTCAGCAGGAACAGGTCCGCCGCCGCCAGATGCAGCGGCACCGTGGACACCGGGCCGAGAAAGCGGACATTTGCCGCGACCCCGGCATCCCGGGCCCATGCCTTGGCCTGTTCCAGCAGCGGCCCCTTGCCTGCAATGGCAAAGACCACACCGGGGGCCTGTGCCTTGACCCGCCGGGCCACCTCAACCATCACATCAATGCCCTTTTGCGGCTGCAACCGCGCCAGGCTCAGGATCAGGTATCGCCCCTCCGGCCCCAGTAGTTGACGGCGCAAGCCGGCAACCGCAGCCGGGTCCAGCACCGGCATCGGGGCAATGCCCAGACCCAGATGGCGGGTTTGCGCGCGGGGCAATCCCTTGGCGATCAGGCTGTCGAGCGAGGTCTGGCTGGGGGAAATCGTCAGATCGGCGCAGGTCCGGCCGATCCGCGCCACCGAGGCTTCGCGGTCGGGGGCGGAGCCGTGAAAGGTCATCAGCCGGGGCAGGCGCATTCCCACAGTCGCCAGCCGCGCCACCAGCGCCGGGGCGGTTTCGTGGCTGTGAACCAGCTCGATCCGCCGCGCCCTGATCTCCCGGCGCAGGGTCAATGCCACCGGCACCAGCGCCGACATCCGGCGCAGCGCTGACCCACCGGTGCCAGCCACCCTGGCCAAAGGCAGCAGGATGCGGTCAGGGTCATCGGCCACGCTCCAGTCCCCCGCATCGCCCGCCAGGGTCACCTGATGCCCCTGTTCGCGCAGATAGGCCGTCAGATCAAGCACATGGCGCTGAATGCCGCCGGGCAGGAAATTGGTGCAAACCTGCAAAATCCGCATGATGTCTTTCCAAAAGCCGTTCAGCGACACTGTTGCAAAAAGGAACCGGCACCGGGGCCCGATGCCCCCTAGCTAGGGCAGCGACCGGGCCAGAGCCAGTGTTTGCCTCGACAGGGTCGTGCAAAACTGCCATCTGTCGCCGCGTCGCCACGTTCCGGGTTGCCCCAAAGGCTTGCAGCTTCCCGGATGCGGATTGGGGCGCAGGGAGAGCCGGGGCCGATGTCGATTGCACGCCAGTTCAGCGCCGGGGTTGCCTGGATGGCGGCGGGCAGCTGGGCGGAACAGGCGATCAACTTTGCCATTTTTGTCGTGCTGGCGCGGCTTTTGGGGGCCGATGCCTTTGGCCTGTTGGCGATGGCGGCGGCTTTTGTGGTGTTGTCCGAATTTCTGGTCCGGGAATCGCTGTCCGAGGTGCTGATCGCTGCCGAAGCGCCGCCGCCATCGCTGTTTGATGCCGCCTTTTGGGCGTTGCTGGTGCTGGGTGGCGGCCTGTGTGCCCTGCTGTTTCTGGCGGCCCCCGCTATCGCCGGGTTCTACGGCCAACCCCAGGTGGCCCCGCTGATCCGGGTGCTGTCGCTGAGCGTGGCGCTGATTGCCCTGACAGCGGTGCCGGTGGCTTGCCTCCGGCGCGAGATGCGGTTCCGGGTGCTGTCGCTGCGGGCTGTCGCCGGGGTGGCGGCTGGCGGGGCGGTGGGGATCGGCATGGCGTTTGCCGGCTATGGTGTCTGGTCTCTGGCGGGGCAGCGGCTGGTGCAGGTGGCGGTGAATGTCGTCCTGGCCTGGGGGGCGGTGGCTTGGCGGCCGGGGCTGCGGGCGCGGCGGGCCGATTTCCGGCAAGTGCTGGGGTTCGGCTCGCAGGTGCTGGGCTTGCGGGCCGCAGAACTGGCGGCAACGCAGGTCCCAGTGGTGGTGATCGGTGCCGTGCTTGGCGCAGGACCCCTGGGGCTTTATGCGGTGGCGTGGCGGCTGGTGGAACTGTCGTCGTTCCTGATCGTGACCCCGCTGCGCATGGCGTCACAGCCCGCCTTTGCCGCGATGACCCGCAGTGGCGGGGTTGCCGCCGATCTGTTGCTGACCATCGCCCGGATCAGCGGTCTGGTCGCCTTTCCGCTGTTTTTCGGCATGGCGGCGCTGGCGTCACCTTTGGTGGCGGTGGTGTTTGGCCCCGGATGGCACGGGGCTGCCGCACCGCTGGCGGTGCTGTCACTGGTGGGGCTGTATTTCTGCATCGAAAAGGTCAACCAGTCGTTTTGCCTTGCCGCAGGCCGGGCCGGGGCGCTGACCAGGATCGCCTGGGCCGAAGTGGCAACCGGGGCTGTGGCGATCTGGGTGGCCGGTCCGCATGGGCTGGTGGCGGTGGCTGCGGCCTTTGCCGGCAGCTATGCGGTCTGGTGGTGGCTGCGGCTGCGGCTGGTGGCAGGGATTGGCGGCATCAGTCTGACACGGCTGGTGGAATGTCACCTTGCACCGTTTGGGGCCGCCGCCCTGATGGCGGCTGTTCTGCTGGCACAAAGCCTGTGGCTGCAGCAAGAGCCGCTGCTGGAACTGCTTGCCGGGGCGGCAACCGGTGTTGCGCTGTTCGCCGCGTTGACCTTTGCCACCATGCGCGACAGGCTGGCGCTGATCCTGCGTACCTTCCGCCGCACTGGTACCGGTGGCTCCACTTGACCTTTAGCTTGCGAGAGTTTCGATGAAATCGCTGCAGATATTGATGTTTACCACCTTCTACCCGCCCTATTCCTTTGGCGGTGATGCGGTCGGGGTGCAGCGCATGGCGCGGGCTCTGGTGGCGCGGGGCCACCGCGTGACGGTGGTGCATGACGAAGATGCCTATCTGTCGCTGGGGGGGGCAGTGCCCAACGGCGATCCCGTACCAGACGGGGTCGGGGCTGTCGGTCTGCGCAGCCGCAACGGCATGCTGTCAAACCTGTTGACCCAGCAGGCCGGCTATCCGGTGGTGCATGGCCGCCGCATCCGGCAGATCGTGGCGGAACGGACCTGGGATATCATCTGGTACAACAATACCTCGCTGGTCGGTGGTCCCGGGTTGCTGGGCATCGGCCACGCCCTGAAGATTTATGAAGCCCATGAACATTGGCTGGTGTGCCCGACCCATGTGCTGTGGCGTTACAACAGCGAACTATGTGACAAACGCGATTGCACGCGGTGCGTGCTGAGTTACCGCCGCCCGCCGCAACTGTGGCGCTATACCGGCAAACTGGACCGGGCGCTGGATCAGATGGATCTGATCATCGCCAAAAGCGAATTCTCCCGGGCGAAACACCGCGAGTTCGGGTTACGGCAAGAGATGGAAGTGTTGCCCTATTTCCTGCCGGACTTGCAGCCGACAGCAAACCCCGGTTTTACCGGCCATCCGCGCCCCTATTTCCTGTTTGTCGGGCGGCTGGAGAAGATCAAGGGGTTGCAGGATGTGTTTCCCGCCGTTGACCGCTACCCCGATGCCGACCTGCTGATCCTGGGCGACGGCGACTACAGCGCCGAATTGAAGCAGTTGGCGGCGCACAACCCGCGGATCGTGTTTCTGGGCCGGAAACCCCCGGATGAGTTGAACGATTATTACCGGGGTGCCATCGGGTTGATTGTGCCGTCGGTCTGTTATGAGACCTTCGGCATCATCCTGATCGAAAGTTTCCGATTGGGAACCCCGGTGATTGCCCGCCGCCTTGGCCCGTTTCCCGAGATCGTGGAGCGGGCCGAGGGTGGTGTGCTGTTTGGCAGCGAAAGTGATCTGGTTGCCGCCATGGCGGCGTTGCAGTCTGACCCGGCGCACCGGGAAAGGCTGGCCGCCAATGCCAGGCGCGCCTTTGCCGAGGTTTGGCGCGAAGACCGGGTTCTGGCAGCTTACGGTGCCACCTTGGCGCGGGCAGCGCATCGCCGGGGAGATACCGCATTGGCACAGGCGCTGGAGGCGGGGGCGTTTGAACGTGGGGCGGGTTGAGGCCGTCTGGAACTGGGTCGGTCTTGATCGATTCAGCGCGTCAATCCCCCACGCCGCCCCGGAGGCTGCCCTTGCGAAAGCGAGGGCAGCCTCCGAGGCGGCGTGGGAAAGGCCGACAGGACCATACTGGAGTCCATCAGATGTCACCGCGTTCTAGTCCGGTGCCAGGGTTCCGATCCGGTGGGCATTGGCCATGGCGGAAAAGGTGATCGTGGTTGCCGGGATGCCGGGAAATGTCGAGGCATCGGCCAGATGCACCCGGCTTAGCCCCTTGGGTCTGCCCAGCCTGTCACTTTGCCCGTTTCCCGGCGACGCCGCCATCGGCACTGTGCCGCCGGTGTGAAAACTTGCACCCGCAGCCCCGATCCGGCTGGCGATCCGCAGTGCCAGCATCCCGCCCCTGCCCATCGCTGCCGCCATCCGCGCCATCGCCTTTTGCATCACCGGCCCGGCATCTGTACCGGGCGTCGCCGAGGCTGTCAGCCTGCCATCACCCGACAGGCGCAAAGCGATCCGGGCCGAATGGTCGGAATGCAGGAACAATTGCGCCACCATCAACCGTCGCGACAGGGCACGCCACAGCGGTGTCGTTCCCGGCAGTTTGCGCCCGTAGCTGGCCATCAGGTCACGCTGGTAATACTCGTTCCAGCTGTAGATCTGGCCATGCACGGTAAAAGGGGAGATCGTTCGGTCATCGATTTCCACAAACAGCTGCGGCAATGTGGTGTGGGGCGGCTGATCGGGGCGGGCTGGCGCACGCCAGCGGTGCAGCATAGGCAGAAAGGCCTGCTGGCTGTCCAGCAAGATCAACTCGGGGTTGCCGGGGTGCGATGCCAGCAGGATCCGGGCAGTTTCCAGCACACCGGCAGCAATGAACAGCCGTGTGGCGCGAATTGCTGTTCCACCAGCCAGATGAACCACAACGCCTTCGGGGTCTTCGCGAAAGGCGGTGGCCACAACCCCGGGGCGATGTTCGAAAAGGACTGATCCGGCAAACCTGGCAAGCGCCGTGCGGGCGGAAAAGATGTGGTTCCAGGGGCAGCCATGCAGGCACAATCCGCAATGGTGGCAGGCAGGGCGCACCGCAACCCGTGCCGCCCCGGCAAAACAGCCCACCCTGGCCAGCGCATCGCGGTGGCTTGCCAGCCGGCGCAACAATTCGCCCCCCTGGGGCGATGCCGCCAAAGCCGGATGGTCTGGTGCCGCAAAGGCCGGGAACAGCGGCGACAGATCGTCGGTCGGGCCACAGATCGGCATCAGCGCCGCCACTGCGCGGTAATGCGGTGCCAGATCACCGGCAGTGATCGGCCAGCCTGCCATGTCCTGTTGCCGGTACGGCAGCACCGCCGCCCCCCACAGGTTCGACAGCCCACCAATGGCGCGCGACGCCCGCAGTGCCACCCCCCCGGCACCGGCAAAGGTGGCCTGTACCGGTTCCATCGCGAAATCAGAGCCATAGCGGCGGACCTGCCCGGGGGTTCCGGCATATTGCGGGGCTTGCCATGTTGCGCGGTCGGCGGCTGTCAATTCATCCGGCGGCGTTGCTGCCACCGCCTCTTGCCGCGCCAGCCCCTGCGGCTCCAAAACCTTGCCGCCGTCGATCATCAGCACCCGGCGGCCGCGCGCCAGCAGAGCTGCGGCAACTGCCACACCGGCCGGGCCGGAACCGATGACCAGATCAGTCATTCAGGGCCGCCGGAACAGCACAACGCCGCCATCGCCCAATGTGCCGGGGAACCAGTGCAGTTCGGTCAGAACCCCGTCGCGGTCGGTCTGCATCTGATCGACCCGCCGCAGCACCCGCGCCGGAAACGCCACGACCAACAGCACCGGCCCCGGAGTCGCCAAAGCAGAAGCATATCCTTCGTTGTCGGTTATGGTCTGCCAATCGGTCTGGAAATAGCCGGTAAAAGCGGTGGCAGCGGGGCCAATGGCATAAACCCGTTCCCCCGGTTGCCGGATGTCGGCAACCATCGCCACAGCACCGGCCAGGTTCTGCTTCGGCGCAGAATAGTTGCGCGCCGCCATGGCGCCACTGACCAGCACCATTCCGATGACGGCCACGGCAAAGGCCCGCTGTGCCCAGCCATCCCGCCCGATCAGGTGGGCGGCAAAGGCGCAGACAGACTGCACCCCCAGCACGATCAGCAGCAGCAGAAAGCCGATATCGGCAAAGAAGAATCGCGGCCACAGCCGCATGCCCAGCGCCATCAGCACCGCGATGGTCAGCACGATATGCAGCAGCACCGCCGGGGCAAACCACGGCTCCCGTTGCGCCGCCGCAAAGCCGCCGGTCAGGCTGAGGCCCAGCACCAGCAGCGCCACCAGACCCACCAGTAGCCCGCCGCTGCCAATACCGGTCCGCACCGCCTCCAGCGCTGTCCACAGCGGGTTCTGATATTCCTGCATCACGTCGATGGCAGAGGTGTCACCCACCGCAGCAACGGTTTCCCCAAGGCTGGGGATAAGCGGTGCATAGGCCAGCAGCAGCACCAAAACCCCAAAGCCCGCGCCCAGCACCGGCATCCAGACCAGTCGCCGGTCACCGCCACCTCGCAGCAAAGCCACCAGCCAGATCAGCCCCAAAGCGGCAAAAAAGAAGGCGCCGGTCAGGTGGGTATAGGTGGCCGCCGCCAGTGTCAGGCCAAAGCCAAACCACAGCGCGGGGCGCGGGTTGCGCAGGCCACGCAGGAAAAACACCAGCCCAAGGGTGCTCCAGAACGCCAGTTCGGTATAGCCGCGCGCGTTTTGCGAGAACCAGATCTGGTGGTACGACAACGCCAGCAGCAGCGCCGTCACATGCGCCACACCCGGGGTTGCCACATCGCGGGCCAGCACCCAGACCGCCACTATGGTCGCCAACCCGAACAGCAATGCCGGCAGCCGCACCGACCAAGCCGCCTCACCAAACAGTTCCATCGTGGCCTTGGCTTGCAGGTCAAAGAAGTAATGGTGGTTCATCGAATAGCTTTGCAGCATGTCGCTCCACGGCAGGCGCAGGTGGGTATCGATGGTCAGAATCTCGTCATACCACAGCGGCGCGTTCAGCCCGATCAGCCGCAGCACCAGCGCCAGCAGCAGGATCGCCGCCAGCAGCCCGAAGTCTCTGGCTGAGACACCGCCCCTCACGCCTGTTTCACCGCACGCACCAGCACCAGCATTTCAAAGTTGGGGTCGTGGCTGTCCAACTCGCTCTGGTCAATTTCAGACGCGGCAAGGCCGTGCAGGTTGCAGATGCAGGTAAAGACGTTTCCGACCGTTGATACATGCACATTGTCGCGCGGAAACACCGCACGGAACAGCCGGCGTTTGGACTGGGTGGTGAAATGCCAGTATTCGCCCCAGTCATCCACGCCTTCGCGCCGCGCCACGCGGGTCATGCCATGGCTGGTGCACAGCACCACGCCACCCGGTTTCAGGATGCGGTGCAGGGTGTTGATCGCCTTGTCCACCTCGAAAATCATCTGCAGGGTCTGGGTGATGATGATGCAGTCGAACGTGTCGTCGGGAATGTGCGGTGCATCGGTCAGATCGGCGACGATGGTGGCGTTGGGGTTGCCTTCGACATAGTTCAGCACATCTTCGTGCGTCACCCCACGGCCGAATTTGCGGATATAGAACGGGTCGCCCATTTCCAGCACCCGGCCCGTGATGTCGGCGGCGTTGGCGGCGAGGAACTGCTCGATGTAATAGCGCTCGATGGTCAGCAGGTCGCGGTCCTGGCCGAACACCGCCGATATCGGCGACAGGCGGCGCAGACCGCCGAAATTGACGCTGCCCACCGGCACCGATTGCAGCTTGTGAATGCGCTGCTGTTTGCGGATCCATTTGCGCAAGGCATCGGGCAACACCAGAGTTGCGGCATCGCGGATCAGTTTCTCCAGACGGGCAGCAGGGGTCATGGCTTTACCTCACGCAAGGCCGGTCGCATTTTTCTCGGCGATGATGTCGGTGATGATCTCGCGCAAGCTGCGCATCGGGCGAAAGCCGATGGCGGCTTGCAGCTTCGATACATCGGGCAGACGGCGCATCATATCCTCGAACCCCACCGGATAGACCTCGGCATAAGGGATCAACTGGATCGGCGAGGCGGAGCCGGTCAGGGCGATCACCTGCTCGGCAAGGCTGCGGATCGTCACCTCCTGATCGGTGCCGATGTTGAACACCTGACCCTGTGCTGCGGGCAGATGCATCAGGCGGCTGAGCGCTTCGACCACATCCAGTACATGGCCGAAACAGCGCGACTGGGTGCCGGTGCCATGCACCATCAAGGGCCTGCCCTCCAGCGCCGATTGCACGAAATTCGGCAACACCATGCCATAGCGCCCGGTCTGGCGTGGCCCGGTGGTGTTGAAAAACCGCAGTACCACGACCGGCAATGCGCTGTCGCGGGCATAGGCCAGCGCCATGAATTCATCGAGTTGCTTTGCCGAGGCATAGGACCAGCGCAGGTTCTTGGTCGCCCCGATCACCAGATCGTCGTCTTCGTTGAACGGGAATTTGGTCGCCTTGCCATAGACTTCCGAGGTCGAGGCGATGAAGGTCAGCTTTTTGCCCGGGATCGCCGCGCGCAGCACGTTTTCGGTGCCGCCGATATTGGTCAGGATCGACTGGCTCGGCTGTTCCATGATCAGCTTGACCCCCACCGCCGCCGCCATGTGAAACACCACATCGGCGGCATCGACATGGTCCTGCACCAGATCACGGTCCAAGACCGAGCCTTGCACAAAGCGCAACTGGTTGGTGGTTTGCAAGGAGCCAAGGTTGCTGAGCCGCCCGGTGGATAGATCATCCAGCGCCGTCACGGTGTGGCCGTCCCTGACCAGACGTTCGGCCAGATGCGACCCGATGAAACCGGCACCGCCGGTAATCAGAACATGCATATTTCCTCGCTTAAATGTCCAAAATCGTCGTTTATGCGGTGCTCTTTAGCATGGATCGACAGGCGGCGACTATCTGTGTGTTTCGAAACAGTTTCTTCGCGGGGCGATTGTGGCTATCGTGCCAAACGGGTGCGGAAAGGAAGCGGTTTGACGGAATTTGGAGCGTTGAAAGGACAGGCGGTCGCGGTCACCGGGGCCACCGGGTTCATCGGGCAGCGGCTGGTGGCGGCACTGCTGCAGGCGGGGGCACAGGTGACGGCGCTGGTGCGCAGCCGCCATGGCGCAGCGGCGTTGCAGGCGCTGGGGGTGCGGGTGGTGGTGGCACCTTTGGTGGCAGGGCCGGGCTTGCGGGATGCTTTGGCGGGGCAGGCGGTGCTGTTTCACCTTGCTTATGACATGCGGGGCAGCGGGGCGGACAATCTGGCAGCATTTCAGGCGCTGTTGGCGGCGGCAAAAGGTGTCGGGCGAATCGTCCATGCCAGTTCGGCTGTGGTCTATGACGACTGGCCGGACGGGCGGCTGACCGAGGCGTCGCCGATCAGCACCGCCACTGGCAGCGGCTACCGGCAAGCCAAAATGGCGATGGAAGCGCTGCTGATGGCGCAATCGGTGCCGGTGGCGATCCTGCAGCCAACGATTGTCTGGGGCAACGGTTCGCCACAATGGACCGAGGCCGCCTTTGGGGCGCTGCGCCGGGGCGGGGTGGTGTTGCCCGACCCGGTCGGCCTGTGCCCGGCGCTGCATGTGGATGATCTGGTGCAGGCGGCGCTGCTGGCGGCAGTGGTGCCGGGGCTGGGGCAGGAACGGTTTCTGATCGACGGGCCGGAGCGGATCAGTTGGGCGGCGTTCTATCAGGCCCATGCCGAATGCATCGGTGCCGGGCAGGTGCAATTGCAGCCTTTGGCGGCATTGCAGGCGCGGCTTGGCCCCATCATGGCACCGCCCGGGCCGCCGCGTGGCCCGTCGGCGGCGGCAAAGGTCAGTGCCGGGCTGCGGCGGCTGGTTGGCAACCGGCGGTTCGAGGCAGTTGTTGGGGCGGCCAAAGCGCTGGTGGGCGGCAAGGGGACGGTCTACCCCGACCGGTCGGCGCTGATTCTCTATGCCGCCCGGCCCGAGGTGGTGACAGAGCTTGCCCGCACCCGACTGCACTATGCCCCAAAGGTTACACTGGCGGCCGGATTGGCGGCGATTGCGGCGCAATTGTGACGTTCTGGCAGGCTTGGTCCTGATTTGAACACAGTGCCTTAATCAATTCATCCTTTGTTCACTTGCCAAGCGACTTCATTGCTGGTTTCTTTTTTGTTCTACCGATGCCGTCTGCCGTTCTGCAGTTTTTCGAGGTTCCCATTGATGTCGAGCGAATTCTCTCACTATGCCACCCTGAAGGACCGTATTGCCGCCCGCGAAGCCCGGGTGATGACCGTAGGTCTGGGTTATGTCGGTCTGCCGCTGGCGCTGACGGTGCACGAAGCCGGGTTCCCGACCGTGGGGCTTGATCGGGACGCGGGCCGCGTGGCGCGGATCAATGCCGGTGAACGGGTGATTTCCTACCTGCCGGAAGGTAGGATCAGCGACGCGGTGAACTCTGGCCGGTTCAGCGCCACCGCCGATGCCACCACGCTGCAAACGGCGGACATCATTCTGATCTGTGTGCCGACGCCGCTGTCGGATGACCGGCAACCCGAATTGTCCTATGTGCGCCGCGCGGCTGAAACCATCGCGCAGAACCTGCGGCCGGGGCAGCTGGTGGTGTTGGAAAGCACGGTCTGGCCGGGGGCGACCACCAATGTGATCAAACCGATCCTGGAGCAGGGCGGGTTGCGCGCCGGGGTGGATTTCTTTCTGGGTTTTTCACCCGAACGCGAAGACCCGGGCAGCGCCACCCATACCACCCGCACCATCCCGAAAGTGGTCGGGGCCGATGACCGCCAGTCGCGCGACCTGCTGGATCAGTTCTACAGCGCCATCGTCACCCAGACCGTACCGGTGTCGTCGTCCGCCACCGCTGAAGCGGTCAAACTGGTGGAAAACTCGTTCCGGTCGGTCAACATTGCACTGGTCAACGAGATGAAGGTGGCGCTGGATGCGATGGGGGTCGATGTCTGGGAGGTGGTCAAGGCCGCCGCCACCAAACCCTTTGGCTACATGCCGTTCTACCCCGGCCCCGGCATCGGCGGCGACTGCATTCCGGTGTCGCCGGTCTATCTGTCGTGGCGGGCGCGGGATGTGGGATCGTCGCTGCCGATCATTGATCTGGCCTCAGCCAACAACGACGCTGCCCCGGATATGATTGCCGGGCGGATGGCGGTGGAACTGTCGAAACGCGGCGCCGCGATTGGCGGGGCGCGCGTGCTGGTGGTCGGTATCGCCTACAAGAAAAACGTCGAAGACAGCCGCGAAAGCCCGGCGCTGTATCTGATGCAGCGGCTGGAGGCGATGGGGGCCGCCTGCGATTATCACGACCCGTACTTTCCGGTGATGCCGGTCACCCGCGACCACGGCGATCTGGCGGGACGGGAGTCGGTAAGTTTAAGCGCTGGGGTGGTGGCAGGTTATGACGCGGTGATCGTCACCACCGACCATACGGCGGTGGATTATGCGCTGTTGGCCGGGGCGGCAAAGCTGCTGTTCGACACCCGCAATGTGTTTGCGGCACAGGGGATTGCGGTTTCCGAAGGTGCGTTCGTGAAGGTGTGATGACTGCCCCGGGGCCGGTGGGGGGCTTTGCGCCCCCCGAGCCATTGGTTTCTCGGACCAATGGCGCAACCAATGGCTCACCCCGCAAAGTATTTTCACGAAAAACAAGCTGGAAGAGCTACTTGAGCCAGGCCGACAGGTCGCGCCCAATCATCGGTTCCAGTGCCCTGATCTGATCGCCCAACCGGTCGAGCAGAATTGCGCGGGCCTCGGCGGGCATATCGTCTTCACGCTTCAGGTTCAACGACGCCAGCCGGTCGCGGATGCGCAACCTGACCTCCTGCGGCACCACCAACCCGATGGCGCGGGTGACCGGGTTGGACCGCATCAGGAAATCCTGAAATGCGCGGTTTTTCGGCACACCCCCGGCATTGTGCTTCTGTTCCATATTGGGGCGAAAGCCGGAAGGGGCACCAATATGGCGCAGGATATCCTGCATCAGCCCTGCGGGGTCGGTCTGAAAATCCTCATACAAACGGATCAGGATCTGGTCGCGGGGGAACCGGGCAAGGTAGCGTTCGATCTGGTCAGCATAGCGCGGAAACCCGGAATAGCCGAACAACGGTTGCCAGCCTGCCGCCAGCCGTTCGTCTTCGCGCTGCAAGGCTTCGGTGAAATCTTCCAAGGGTTCGATGCGCTGTTTGGTGGCATAGAGGAAGTGGGAAAACGCCTGTTCCACCGGGTTGCGCAGCACCACCACCAGTCTGGCATCTGGGACATGATGGCGGATGCGGGCGGCGGCCTTGGGGGCGAAAAGGTACAACGGCGACGCCTCTCCCCTGATCGCGCCCTCGGGGGCTGTGGCAAACAGGTCACGGTAGTCGGCAAGGCTGGTGACGGAATTGTTGATGTAATCGGCACCGGGGCCGGCACAGGCCAGCGCCTCGCCTTCAAAGGCGAAGAAGTTCGGCTCTTTCACCCGGGGCATGAAGATGTCCGGGCACTGGCGCAGATAGGCATGGATCGCCGTGGTCCCGGCCCGCGCCGCCCCGATCAGCAGAAAATCCGGCAGTCCCTGCACTTTACACCCCTGTTTTGTCGGTGTTTTTCTACAGCGGCCCGGCGCGCGGCGAAAGCGCGATTGCAGGCCCCGGGGGAATCGGCTGTGCTGGTCGCTGCACAGTGTGCCCTGTTCGGCACAGATTGGTTCCGGATGTGGCAAGGTATTTCCGATTGGGTGGAAAAAATCACCAGACGCACCGGATTGGTTCCAATTTAAACAGCCAAACACCTGATATTTTTTGCAAATGTGGTTGTGTGACCGGCCCGGAATCGGGTATGTTGCACGGGTGTTGGGGCATTGTTTATAGATTTTCGTTCGGGGAATGGTAGTGTCGTACATGAGAAATGACGGTCATATTCCGGTTGTGGTGATTGGGGGCGGGCCTGCAGGGCTGACCGCCGCGTATGAGTTGCAAAAGCGCAGCTCCGATCATCAGCCGATCATATTCGAAGGCTCCGACATGGTCGGCGGTATCGCCCGGACCGAAAGCCATAATGGCTATCGGTTCGACATTGGCGGGCACCGCTTCTTTACCAAGGTCAAGGAAGTGGAGGCGATGTGGGACGAGGTGCTGGTTGATGATTTCATCACCGTCCCCCGGCTGAGCCGGATCTATTACCGAGAGAAGTTTTTTGATTATCCATTGAAGCTTTTCAATGCCTTGTCCAGCATCGGTGTCTATGAAGCGGCGCGGATTGGCATCAGCCTGCTGAAATGGAAGATCCGCCCCTACAAGGAAGAAAACAGCTTTGAGGAATGGGTGGTCAACCGCTTTGGCGGGCGGCTCTACATGCATTTCTTCCGCAGCTATACCGAAAAGGTCTGGGGGATTCCCGCCAAGGAGATTCGCGCCGACTGGGCGGCGCAGCGGATCAAGAACCTGTCGCTGGCCAAGGCGGTGTGGAACGCCATATCCGGCTCCAACGACACCACCAGTCTGATCGAAGAATTCAAGTATCCGCGCCTTGGCCCCGGCATGATGTGGGAAAAGGTCCGTGACATCGTCATCGAACAGGGCGGCGTGGTGAACATGCGCTCCGAGGTTGTGGCGGTGAACCGCGATGGCAACCGCGTCACCTCGGTGGATGTGCAGCGCTGGAACGAAGATGGCAGCAAAGGCCCGGTGGAACGGACCGAAGGCGCGCATTTCATCAACACCATGGCGCTGCGCGATCTGATCCATGCCTTCAACCCGGCCCCGCCGCCCGAAGTGGTGGCCGCTGGCGATCTGCTGAAGTACCGCGATTTCCTGATCGTGACGCTGGTGCTGGACCATGCCGACCCGTTTCCGGACAACTGGATCTACATCCATTCGCCCAAGGTCAAGGTCGGCCGGATTCAGAACTTTCGCGCCTGGTCGAAAGAGATGCTGCCGAACCAGAACACCGCCTCGATCGGCATGGAGTATTTCTGCCAGAAGGGCGACGGGTTGTGGAACATGACCGAAACGGAGTTGCGCGAGTTGGCTGCGGCAGAACTGGAGCAGTTGGGACTGGCAAAAGCCACCTCGGTGATCGACTGCGCCGTGATCCGCCAACCCAAAGCCTATCCGGTCTATGATGGCGACTATCGGGTGGCGCTGGATACGATCGAGGCCTGGATCACCGGGCTGGAAAACTTCCAGACCGTGGGCCGCAACGGTCTGCACCGCTACAACAACCAGGACCATTCGATGCTGTCGGCGATGTTTGCCGCCCAGAATATCCTGGGTGCCAAACACGACGTCTGGACCGTCAACGTGGAACGCTCTTACCACGAAGAATTCACTCTGGAAAAACCGGCCAAAAGCGACGCTGTCGCTGCGGAATGAAAGGCTGATCGCAGGGATGTGACACGAGGCGCAGGTGGCATCCGCCAGCTGCGCCTTGTGCGTTGCGCGCCATGTGCATTGGGGCTATTGAAACGCTGTTGGGTGGCAAAGTCGGGTGCATCCGCCCTACGGGCTTTCCCCCCGTGCAAAGCCTGTGCTAAGCCGGGTGCCAATGCAGGAGGGCAGCATGACCAGCAAACTTGATCAATTGCGCAAACTTTCCGTGGTGGTTGGTGATACCGGCGATATCGACGCGGTGCGCAGCCTGAAACCGCAGGATTGCACCACCAACCCGTCGATTGTGCTGAAGGCGGCACAAAGCCCGGCCTATGCCGAGCATCTTGCCCGCGCCATCAAGGCCGGGCGCGGGAAAAAGGCGGCGGTGCAGGTGATTGCCGATGATCTGACGATCACTGTGGGTGCCGAACTGTCAAAGATTGTGCCCGGCAAAGTGTCAACCGAGGTCGATGCCCGGCTGTCGTTCGACAAAAAGGGGTCGATCAGGAAGGCCCGTTCTCTGATTGCCGCCTATCAGGCGCGTGGCATCGGGCAGGACCGGATCCTGGTGAAGCTCGCCTCGACATGGGAGGGGATACAGGCCGCCCGTGCGCTGCAAGCCGAGGGCATTCAGTGCAACATGACGCTGCTGTTCAATCTGGCGCAGGCAGTGGCCTGTGCCGATGCCGGGGTATTCCTGATTTCGCCGTTTGTCGGGCGGATCACCGACTGGTATGGCAAGGCGACCGGGCAGACCTACACTCCGGCCACTGACCCTGGCGTGCTGTCGGTGACGCGGATCTATGATTATTACAAATCCAACGGCATCAACACCGTGGTGATGGGTGCGTCTTTCCGCAACATCGGCCAGATCGAAGCCCTGGCCGGCTGTGACCGCCTGACCATCAGCCCGCAGCTGCTGGGGGAATTGCAGGCGGCGACGGGTGACTTGCCGGTGGCGCTGTCACCCGCCAATGCCACCGGTGTCGCCCCGATGGCGATGGACGAAGGTGCATTTCGCTGGGCGATGAACGAAGATCCGATGGCCACCGAAAAGCTGGCCGAAGGCATCCGCAACTTCAACGCCGATACGCAAAAGCTGTATGCACTGATCGAAAAGGCGCTGGGCTGACGCAGGGGCGCTGCGGGTGTCCGGCCCCCCGCCCCATCCCTCCCCACAGGGGGAGGGGGCCGCGGCACACTTTGGGGCAGCGGTGGTTGCAACCGCGCAACCGATGCTTGATCCCGGCGGGCCACTCGCTGTATTGCGGCGGCTGAACCCGCTCCTCATAGGCATATCATGGTGAAAACCGACGTTTCCGGCCTGACCCAACTGGGCCACCCTATTGAACAGCCCGCCAGCCCCGAAGCGGCTGTGCTGGAACGGGTGCCGGCGGGGCATGCCGGAACGCTGTATCTGGTGCGGTTCACAGCACCGGAGTTCACCTCGATCTGCCCGATGACCGGGCAACCCGACTTTGCCCATATCGTGATCGACTATATCCCGCGCAACTGGCTGGTGGAATCGAAGTCGCTGAAGCTGTATCTGACATCGTTCCGCAATCACGGCGCGTTCCACGAGGATTGCACGCTGGATATCGCCAAGAAGCTGGTGGCGCTGCTGGACCCGGAATGGCTGCGGATCGGGGCCTATTGGTATCCGCGCGGCGGCATTCCCATCGACGTGTTCTGGCAAACCGGCGATGCCCCCGCCGGGGTCTGGCTGCCGGATCAGGGCGTTTCCCCCTATCGTGGCCGTGGCTGACGCGCCGGGGGGCGACCCCACGCCGGAATGGCGCAATTTTTACGGCCGCCGCCACGGCAAGACGCTGCGGCAAAGCCAGAAAGGCTATTTGTCGCAAGATCTTGAGGGATTGACGGCCCATGGCATCTCGCTTGCCGACAACCCGGACCGTGCGCCGTTCGATCCCGTTTCTCTGTTCGGAAACCGCCCATTCTGGCTGGAGGTCGGCTTTGGTGGCGGTGAACATCTGGTGCATATGGCCAGCAAGTACCCCGATATCGGCATTCTGGGGTGTGAGCCCTATGTCAACGGCGTCGCCATGCTGCTGGGCAAGATCCGCACCGCAGGGGTGACCAATCTGGCGATTCATCCCGGCGATGCCCGCGATCTGTTCGACCTGTTGCCCGATGGTTCAGTGGCTAAACTATTCCTCAACTACCCCGATCCCTGGCCCAAGGCGCGCCACCACCGGCGACGGTTTGTGACACCGGATTACCTCGGCCCGCTGTTTCGCGTGATGGCTCCGGGGGCGGAATTGCGGGTGGCGACCGACATCGCCGACTATGTGCGCCAGACGCTGGAACAGCTGCCGCTGGCCGGGTTCGTGCGGCTGGATCACCCGGTCGACCAGCCCTGGGCTGACTGGATTTCGACACGCTATGAAATAAAGGCGCAGCGCGAGGGGCGGCCCCCCCATTATCTGAGCTTTCGCCGGCCATGATCCTTGGGCAACCGCTGTGGTTGTGCTAACCTGCGGCAGTTCCCCCTGCCAAAGGCAAAGGCCCGCCAATGGATGATTTCCCGATCACCAATTGCCACAGCCACAGCTTTACCAGCCGCCATGTGCCGCGCAATTACCCCAGCATTCTGCTGCGCCCCTTCAAGTCGCGGCCGAACTTGCTGCGGTTCATCGCCCTTGTAGCGCGCATTCTGGGGCGGGAGCGGTTTGCCGATGCGACGCTGCGGCTGCACCGCTTTCAACTGGAAGGGATGAAGGGCAGGCAATCGGCGATCATCGATGCGATGCGGGCGCATTACCCCTCGACGACCCGGTTTGTGGTGCTGCCGATGGATATGTCTGCCATGGGCTATGGCGTACCGGAGGCTGATTTGCGGTCACAGCATGATGAACTGGCCGCAATGGCGGCTGATCCGAAATACCGGGGCAAACTGATCCCCTTTGCCACCATCCACCCCGATGCCCCGGGCGGCTTTGCCGAACTGAAGCGCGCGGTCGAGGTGCTGGGGTTCAAAGGGGTCAAGCTTTACCCGAGGCTGGGCTTTCCGCCCGACCATCCGGTGTTGATGAAACAGGTCTATCCGTTTGCGGTGCAACACAGATTGCCGGTGATGACCCATTGCTCGCGTGGCGGTGTGACGAAAAAAGGGCTTGATCAAACCCTGGCAGATCGCCTGTGCGAACCGACCGCCTACCTGCCGGTTCTGCGCGCCTTTCCAGATTTGAAGCTGTGCCTGGCCCATTTTGGCGGGCTGTCCGACTGGCGTGACTATATTAATGCGGAAAACACCCGCAGTTCCTTCAACTTCAGCCGGAACTGGCAGGTCATGATCCGCGAAATGATCTGCTCGGGTGAATTTCCGAACCTTTACACGGATATTTCCTACACTCTGTTCCAGTTTGAAGATCTGGTGCCGTTTCTCAAGGTGTTCCTGTCGGAAAAGCCTCTGCTGAAACGGGTTCTGTTTGGGTCAGATTACTATATGACCCGGCAAGAGACCCTGTCCGAACGCGCCGTCTGTATCCGGTTGCGGGTGGCGCTGGGTGAGACGGTGTTTCGCCAGATCGCCGAAACCAACCCTGCGGTCTGGCTCGGGGAAAAGGGTGAAGTGCGGCTGCCATAGTCGCAGCACCCGACTCTGACGGCAAAATCCGGCAAAAGATGGCCAAAAGCCATTGCCCCGCGCCGCGTGAACCGCTTTAAGTCAGCCGCGCAAACCGACCAGAGGCGACCCATGTCCGGCCACGACCACCCGATTCCGATGACCTCGCGCAAAAGCGGGCCGCTGCGTGGCACTGCCCAGGTGCCCGGCGACAAATCGATCAGCCACCGCGCCCTGATCCTTGGTGCCATGGCCGTCGGCGAAACCCGGATCTCCGGGCTGCTGGAGGGGCAGGATGTGCTGGATACCGCCCGGGCGATGCGGGCCTTTGGCGCCGATGTGCAGCAACTGGGCGGCGGTACCTGGTCGGTGCATGGCGTTGGCGTCGGTGGCTTTTGCGAACCGTCGGATGTGATTGATTGCGGCAATTCCGGTACCGGGGTGCGGCTGATCATGGGGGCGATGGCCACCACCGCGATGAGCGCCACCTTTACCGGCGATGCCTCCCTGCGCAAACGCCCGATGGGGCGGGTCACCGACCCGCTGGCGCTGTTTGGCACCCGCGCTTACGGGCGCAGCGGGGGCCGGTTGCCGATGACGGTGGTCGGGGCCGCCAATCCGGTGCCGGTGCGTTATACCCTGCCAGTGGCGTCAGCCCAGGTGAAATCGGCGGTGTTGCTGGCGGGGCTGAATGCGCCGGGGCAAACCGTGGTGGTGGAACGCGAACCGACCCGCGATCATTCCGAACGGATGCTGCTGGGCTTTGGCGCACAGCT
>JAYTDA010000154.1:0-3466 GCA_043736155.1 Paracoccaceae bacterium
GTCGCCGATCGGATGGCGATGTGGTCGGACATCTATACCAAGGTGATGGAAGATGCGCCTTGGGTGCCGGTGTTCAACGAACAGCGCTTTACCATGCGCAGCCCCCGGATGGGCGGCGCGGATGCGATCTATGTCGATCCGGTGTCGATCCCGGTCAACTACGACTACATTTATGTGACCGAGTAACCACGATGTGCAAAGCCTGTGATTACACCATTCACGCAGCACAGCACCATTTCGGTTGGGACAATTCCAATGTCCCGGCCGAACGGGTCGCCCCCGGATCGACGATCCTGTTTCATTGTCACGACAGTTCGGCAGGCCAGCTTGGCCCGTCCTCGACCCTGGCGGATGTCACCGCTCTGGATTTCGGCAAGATCAACCCGGTCTCTGGCCCGATCTATATCGACGGGGCCGAACCCGGCGATGCGGTCAAGGTGACCATCGACAGTTTCGCGCCCTCTGGCTGGGGCTGGACCGCCAACATCCCCGGCTTTGGCCTGCTGGCCGATCAGTTCAAAGACCCCGCGCTGCATCTGTGGAAGTATGACGTGGGCAGCATGGCCCCCGCGATGTTCGGCACCCATGGCGCCGTGCCACTGAAACCATTTGCCGGCACTATCGGCAATGCCCCCGCCGCCCCCGGCCTGCATTCCATCGTCCCGCCGCGCCGGGTAGGCGGCAATCTGGACATCCGGGATTTATCCGCCGGAACAGTGCTCTATCTGCCAGTGGAAGTCGCGGGCGCGCTGTTCAGCGTCGGTGACACCCATGCCGCCCAAGGCGACGGTGAGGTTTGCGGCACGGCGATTGAATCGCCGATGGATGTGGTCCTGACCATTGATCTGGTCAAAGGGGCGAACCTGAAAACCCCGCGATTCACCACCTCTGGGCCGGTCACGTCACATCTGGACGCCAAGGGTTACGAGGCGACAACCGGCATCGGGCCGGATCTGATGACCGCCAGCCGCGACGCCGTAAGCCACATGATCGACCTGCTCACCGCGACACGCGGTATTTCGGCGGTCGATGCCTATATGCTGTGCTCGACCTGCGGCGACTTGCGCATATCCGAGATCGTGGACATGCCGAACTGGGTAGTCAGCTTCTACTTCCCGCGCTGCGTGTTCGAGTGAGCGCCGCGGGCCTGACCCGATGCGGGCGTCGCGCGATGCAGTGGCGAACATCAACGACTTTCCATCCTCCTCGCGCGGAAGGGCGGCGGTCGATGCCTATAAGACCACCTGTCCCGGCTGTTCAGATTTGCTATGATACCACAATGCAGGCCACCGTGTTTACGAGAAGGAAATCAGGTTCATGACGCAGTCTGACAAGGCTTTTACCGGATCGATTCCGGCGATTTATGACCGCTATCTCGGGCCAATGCTGTTTGCGCCTTATGCTTCAGATCTCGCCGCGCGGGTAAAGGCATTGGCACCGCTGGCGGTGCTTGAAACGGCGGCCGGCACCGGCATCGTGACAGCGCGTTTGGCCGAGGTCTTGTCGGATGACGCCGTCATCACGGCGACCGACCTCAATCAGGCAATGATTGATACTGCTGCCGCCAAGACAGCCTCGCCCAAGATCACATGGCAGGCCTGCGATGCGACACGGCTGCCCTTCGCCGACGGCTCTTTCGACGTGGTTCTATGCCAGTTCGGCGTCATGTTTTTTCCTTCAAAGGTTGATGCCTTCAAAGAGGCTCGACGGGTGCTCAGGCCGGGCGGAAAGTTTCTGTTCAATGTTTGGGACAGACTAGAGTTGAGCCCGATTTCGATAGCGATCTCGGACGCGGTTGCTGCGCTCTATCCGGCGGACCCACCGAATTTTCTGCGTCGGACACCCTTTGGATACAACGATATCGAAACCATCAGCAATCAACTCGGCCAAGCTGGATTTGGGACCATCGATTCCGTTGTCGTGATGCTTCCTTGCCGTTGCCCATCGCCCCGCGATGCGGCGGTCGGTCAGTGCCATGGCTCGCCCCTGCGCAGCGAAATCGAGGCGCGCGATGCCAACGGGCTTGGCGCGGCGACCGAAGCCGCTGCCGCTGCATTGGCGGCCCGCTTTGGTGATGGACCGATCGAAAGTACCATGCAGGCGATCGTTTTCACAGCGGCAGGGTAGAGATATGTATGATCAGGTTGCACGCCTTTCAGATGTGCCTTCGTTGCTTGTTGGTCCTGTGAGGAGCAACAAATCATGATGCTCTGCTCAGTCTGCGGCGATCTGCGGATTTCCGAAGTGGTGGACATGCCCAATTGGGTAGTCAGCTTTTACTTTCCGCGCTGCGTGTTTGAATGACCGATAGCCCGGTCCTGTCGGTCAAAGGACTGTGTCTGTCGGCGAAAACCGAGGGCGGCTTGCTGCCCTTGGTCCAAGACCTGAGCTTTGACTTGGCCAAGGGCGAGACTCTGGCCATCGCGGGCGAATCCGGCTCGGGCAAGTCGATCACCGCGCTGGCGATCATGGGCTTGCTGCCCGGCGCGGTCAGGGTGACGGGCGGTTCCATCAGTTTGGGCCAGACCAATCTGACAACTTCCCCCGAGGATGAGTTGCGCCGCATCCGGGGCGACCGGATTGCGATGATCTTTCAGGAACCGATGACCAGCCTGAACCCGATCATGACCGTGGGGACCCAGCTGATCGAGGCCATTCGGGCGCATGAAACGATGTCGAAAGGGCAGGCCCGCACCGCCGCGCTGAAGGCCCTGCAACAGGTCCGCCTGTCGCAACCCGAACGGCGGCTGACGCAATATCCGCATGAGTTATCCGGCGGGATGCGGCAGCGCGTGATGATCGCCATGGCATTGGCACTGCGGCCTGAAGTGCTGATTGCCGACGAACCCACAACCGCGCTCGATGTGACCGTGCAGCGCGAGGTTCTGGACCTGCTCCGCGACCTGCAAAAAGAACTCGGCACCGCGATCATCCTGATCACTCATGACATGGGTGTGGTCGCGGAAATGGCCGACCGGGTGATCGTGATGCGCCACGGTGAAATGGTCGAAACCGCCCCGGTGCGCGACCTGTTCGCCGCCCCCACAGCCAATTACACCAAAGCCCTGCTCGCCGCTGTGCCCCGCTTGGGGCAACGCGGGGACAGCGCGCCAGTGACAATGGACCCAATCGCAAAGGTCACCGACCTGCGCGTCGGCTATGACATCCGGGGCGGCATTCTGAACCGGGTCACCCAGCGGCTGCATGCGGTGGCGGGAGTCAGCTTTGCCGTTCAAAAGGGCGAAACGCTGGCTCTGGTCGGTGAATCCGGTTGTGGGAAATCCACGATTGCGCGCGCCATGGTCGGCCTTGTGCCGCATCAGGGCCGGATCGAAGTTGGCGGGCAAACCCTCGGGATCATGACCCGCACCAGCCAGCTGGACCTGTCGCGCAAGGTGCAGATGATCTTCCAAGACCCGATGGCCGCACTTGATCCGCGCCAAAAGGTGGCGGACCTGCTGGCCGA
>JAYTDA010000155.1:0-1697 GCA_043736155.1 Paracoccaceae bacterium
GGACGGGCAAGAGATGATGTTGACGCCGCGGTGGCGCAGGCCGAGGGATTTCAGAATCTCAAAGCCAACTTTCACCTCTTCCACCGGATCGGCACTTAATGACACCCGGATCGTGTCGCCAATCCCGGCCCACAGCAGTGACCCCAGCCCGATGGCGGATTTGATCGTGCCAGAGACAAAGCCCCCGGCTTCGGTGATCCCCAGATGGATCGGGGCGTCGGTCACTTCGGCCAGTTGTTGATAGGCGGCAGCGGCCATGAACACGTCAGAGGCCTTGCAGGAAATCTTGAACTCGTGAAAATCATTGTCCTGCAACAGCTTGATATGGTCCATGCCTGACTCGACCATCGCATCCGGGCAGGGTTCGCCGTATTTATCCAGCAGATGCTTTTCCAGCGACCCGGCATTGACCCCAATCCGCATCGAGCAACCATGGTCACGGGCGGCTTTGATCACCTCGCGCACCCGTTTCGCATCGCCGATATTGCCGGGGTTGATGCGCAGACAAGCAGCCCCCGCAGCAGCGGCTTCGATGGCGCGTTTATAGTGGAAATGGATGTCGGCGACGATCGGCACCGGGCTTTCACGGCAAATTTCATGCAGCGCGGCGGTTGATCCTTCGTCGGGCGCAGACACCCGGACGATATCCGCCCCGGCCTCATAGGCGCGAATGATCTGGCCCAGGGTGCCCGCCACATCCGTGGTCAGGGTATTGGTCATGGTCTGCACGGTGATTGGCGCGCCGCCACCGACAGGCACCCGGCCCACCATGATCTGGCGGGATTTCCGACGGTCAATGTTACGCCAGGGACGAATGGGATTGTGCGACATGTGGGATGACCTGTGCTGGTTTTGCTGTCAACTTATGCTGGCAGCACCCCATCGGCAACGTGCCAGCAGGTTTATTCGCTGGCCGGGGCGGGTTCAGTCGCCAAAGGGGCGATTTGCGCCGGGTCGGCTGCCGCGAAATTGACCAGTTCGGCCAATGCGGAATCCTGGCTCATATCAGCCACCGCATAGGTCGCAGTCAGCGACGCGGCCGACAGCGCCACATTCGAGGTGACAGCCCCGGTCGGACCAACCGGACCGTAATGCACACCGTTTACCGCGAAATACACCGCACCCGACTCGCCAATGCGCAGGGTTGGCGGTTCTTCGGTGGATGGAACCGCATAGGTGTCGCCTGCGTTCAGGATACCCTCGTAGATCACCGACCCATCAGCGCCACGCACCCGGACCCAGGCCGGGCGCACAGCGACAAGCTGCACGCCAGGGATCGGGTCGGCGGTAACCTGGACTGCCGGGCTTTGCAGGACGGGGCCAATCACCGGCTGGCCCATCACCGTCTGGCCAGACGCCGCGATCACCGCATCCTGAACCGCATTCACCTCGATTGCTGGGGCCGCAGGGGTAAGCGTGGCAATCGGGCCGTCACGCGCCACCAGCACCGGCACATCCAGCGCCTGTGGCCGATAGAGCCGGTCCAACGCCTCGGGCGAAGGTGCGACAAATGCGCTCAGGTCATTTTCGGCGCTGGTATCTGCCCGGGTGGCCCCGGCCAGCGGGTCAACTTCGGCAACCACTGTGGGGGCCTGATCAATCGGTGCAAACTGGACTTTCTGGACCTCTTGCAGCACGGTCCAGCCACCATAGCCCAGCCCCGAGATCAGAGCGACCAACACCATGATCGACCCGAT
>JAYTDA010000156.1:0-1501 GCA_043736155.1 Paracoccaceae bacterium
ACCAATGGCGGACAATGGCTCGCCATCCTCACCCAACCGGCGCAGCTTGCCGCCGCATTGCGTACAGGCCGTGTTGCCGGGGGTCAGCTCGACCTCTAGCAGGCTGCTGAAGAAGTCCGGCCGGGAGAACGGTTTTCCTTCTGGGCCGGTCTGGGGCGGGGTTGATCAACGCTGCGGTGTTTGCTGGTCGGACCTTTCTCCCTTTTCAGAGGGAGAGCAGGCGGGGCAGTCGGGCGAGGTTGCAGGCGGCCATGGTCAGGGTGAATCGGGCGCGGACGCGTTCGGTCCCGCGCAGCACCGTCTGGGCCATGCCGCCGATGGTCTTGGCCCAACCGAAGGGCTCCTCGATCTTCTTTCGGCGCTTCTGCGACAGGGCGTAACCGGCATGGCGGGTGGTGCGGCTGTCGATGGCGGAATGCCGGGCCTTGCGGGCGACATGCGGGGTAACGCAGGCCTGCCGCAGTTCGGCGACAAAATCGGCGCTGTCGTAGCCCTTGTCGGCACCGAGCGTCAGGCGTCGGGTCGATCCGGGCGAATGGCGGTGGATCATGTCGAGTGCCGCACGGCGTTCGGCATGGCCGTCGGCTTGGGTCAGGTCGGCCTGCACGATCAGGCCGCTGCGGTTCTCCATCAATGTATGCCCCATGAAGCACAGCATTGCCCCCGTGCCCGCCGACTTCTTGAACAGCCGCGCATCTGAGTCTGTGGTCGAGGCATGGGTGGCGTTCGAGCGCTTTTCGCCCCGGAAGTCGACTTCGGCATTGCGGTTGCGATGGACAGGGCGGGGCATCATGGCGGTCTCTTGCTTGGGTTGATCGGGGGCTTCGTCGGGGGAGATGGCAGGCGAATTGTCCGGCCCGCCGTCGTCGTCTGGTGGCGCGCCTTCCTGCCTGGGCTGGAAGCTTTTCATCGACGCCCAAGCCTTGACCAATGTGCCGTCGACCGAGAAGTGCTCGTCCGACAACAGCGGTTCCACCTCGCGGTGCGCCAGGATCGCGGCAAGGATCTTGCGCGACATGTCCGTGGTCAGCAGCCGGTCGCGCTTCTTGGTGAACACGGTCGGCCTTCGGCCCGGCGCTCTGCGCGTTCAGGGCTGAAATCTGTCCACCGGACAGATTTCCGGGCGCCCTTCACCCCAGACCGGGTCATCGATGCCAAGCCCCACGAACCAGCGGAACAGAAGGGTATACTGCATCTGCTCCATCAACTGCCGTTCGGAGCGGACCGAGAACAGGATCTGGATCAGGCTGGCCCGCATCAGCCGCTCCGGCGCGATGGAAGGGCGACCATCGGCGGAATAGAGCCGGTCGAAATCAGCATCAAGGCTCGCCAGCGCGTCATTCACAACCTGCCGGATCTTCCGCAGCGGGTGACGCAACGGGATGCGCTCCTCAAGGTCCACATAACTGAAAAGCGAACCCGCCGCCTCGTCCGTTCCCCGCATGATCGCCCCCGCAAACGCCACAGGAAGAGTGAATCATGTTCCTCAAACCGCGTCCAG
>JAYTDA010000157.1:0-1691 GCA_043736155.1 Paracoccaceae bacterium
CATATCCATGACGCCGCCCTTGCCGATGCTTTCAACGACGCTCTGGACGCCGCACGGCTCGGGCCCGGGCCCGAGGCAGCAGCAAGCGCCGAGGCAAAATCGGAGGAAATGCCCGGATCGGATGGGGCAGATGCGCGGCCTGATCCGCATCCCCAGGACCTCTGGCTCGCGCGCTGCGGCAACTTCTTCGCCAGCCCTTTCGGCGCGGAAGGCAAGCCTTGCCCGACGCCGTTCTGGGGCTGCCTCGAGTGCCGCAACGCCGTGATCTCCGAGGCGAAACTTCCGGCACTTCTCGCCTTCCAAAGCTTCATGGCCGACCAGCGTTCCGCGCTGCACGCCGAGGATTGGACGGCGAAGTTCGCAAGAGCCTATGCGCGGATCACCCATCAGATCCTGCCATCCTTCCCGCCGCAGGTCGTGGACGCCGCGCGCGCCCTTGGCACGGCGGAAGATGGGACCCTGCTCTATCTGCCCGCCGAGGCGACCGCGCTATGAGACCGGAACCCTCCCCCGGACTGCACACGGCCTCCTCCATCCGGGCCGCCGAAGACATCGTGCTTGCGAGGCTGAAAATCGCCGAAGGTGTGCCGTTCGAGACCCTGTCGCGGTTTGGCGACGATGTCTGGGATCTCAGCCCTGCCATCTTCCACGTGCCGGTGCGTCCCGTGCAGGGCAAGGTCGACTTCACGGGGATCGACTGCCCGGTCGAGCGGTCGACGGCCAAGGAATACATCTTCGCCTGGCTCAACGAGCGCATCGCTGACCCAGCCGGGCGGCTGCAACCCTTGCAGGCGCGCACTGCCCTCACCATGCTCCGCCAGTTCATGGCCTTCATGCGCGGCCGCCAGGGGCGCTTCGCCCCCGCCCTCATCGATCAGCCTTTGCTGGATGACTGGCTGGCCTTCCAGACCAACCGGCCGATCTTGCCAACTCAAGTGGCGGCCAGTCTGCGGCCCGCCTTCCAACTGCACCGCCTGGCCCGGTTCCTGACCCATGGCGGCCTGTCGTTCCTGCCCTGGAACGGCAGGGCCGCCTTCGCCGTTGCAGGCTGCCGCGGGCGCCCTTCGGAGAACCGCACGCCCCGCATTCCTGAACCTGTGATCGGCGCCCTCCTGCGCTGGTCGCTGCGTTATGTCGATGACTTCGCACCGGATATCCTGGCCGGCCGGGTCGAACTCGACGGGCTCGAAGCTGCTGCCGCGACCGGCAAGCGTGCGCCCCGGGTCCCAAGCCTGGCCGACCGTGTCGCGCTCTGGATCGAGGACAGGCGAAGGGCCGGACGCGGCATTCCCGTCTGGAGCGTCCCGGAACAGATGGGTGGGATTTGCGGAATCAAGGCGCGGGTGCGGAATCCCGATGGGCCTGTCTTGAACATGCTGCTCATCGCCTCCCGGATCTCCGCGCATCCGATCAGCCTCGTCCAGAACAAGGTGGTCTATCGCATGCTTCACGACGCGCTGAACGATCTTGGGCCCGAGCTCGGCGGCATGGACACAGCCATCAGCGTCCTTCCTGAAACCGGCCTGCCGTGGCGGGGCCGCTTCGACGCCCACACGCTGGCGCATGAAGAGCGGCAGCTGCAGACCGCAGCGTACATCCTCTGCGCCTATCTGACGGGCATGCGCGATGGTGAAGTGCAGGCGATGCGCCCCGGCAGCCTTCAGCGCAGCCGCAGCGCGGACGGGCTGACC
>JAYTDA010000158.1:0-4633 GCA_043736155.1 Paracoccaceae bacterium
GAGTCCTTGGCATTGATCGCGTTGCCCCGGTTTTGATGGTGGCGCAGTGTCGAGAAAATATCGCGTCGCTGAACCACTGGACGTTGCGGTTTTCCCACTCCATACTCGGTTTGATAATTCGTGGCGGGAAAAGGGGACAGAATGACAATGCGATATAGAGCGGTGCTCGCGGGAATGACCGCGATTGCGACCGCCACGGCGAGCCTTCCAGCAAGGGCGGCTCCTAATGATCCTGGCCGGACCGAGGTCGTCGCGGCGATCCACGCCGATCACGACGCTGCGGTCGAGCGGCTGCGCGCCTGGATCAAGCTTCCTACCATCGCCAACATGGGGATCAACCATAAGGAAGGCGCCGAATATATGCGGCAGCTCGCGCTCGACGCGGGCTTCCAGCAGGCAAAGGTCATTCCGACCAATGGCGTTCCGGGTGTCTTTGCTACGTTGGACGCGGGCGCGAAGGACACGCTGGCGCTCTACTTCATGTACGACGTGAAGCATTACGACCCCGCCGAATGGTCGTCCCCGCCGCTCGAAGGCCGGCTGGTTGACCGCCCGGGTGAGGGTAAGGTCCTCGTCGGGCGCGGTGCGGTCAATCAGAAGGGGCCGGAGACCGCTTTGCTGACGGCTTTGCGGGCGTTCAAAACATCGGGCGTGAAGTTGCCGGTCAACCTGGTGCTGGTGGCCGAGGGCGAGGAGGAGATTGCCTCCCCCAATTTTCCGCAAGTCGTCAATAACCCGGAAGTCCGCGCCGCGCTGGCGAAGGCGATGGGCATCGTCATTCCGTCCGCGGGTCAGTCCGTCGACGGGCAGGTGACCTTGCTGCTCGGAGCGAAAGGCGCGGTCGAACTGCAATTGATTTCCAGTGGCGAAAAGTGGGGCAAGGGGCCAAAGAAAGACATCCACTCCAGCCTGATGGCCAATGTGGACAGTCCGGCCTGGCACCTGATCAAGGCGCTGAACACGCTCGTTGCCGACGACGGCCACACCCCGGTGATCGACGGGTGGTTCGAGAATGTGAAGCCGCTGACCGCGCGTCAAAAGCAATTGATCGCCGCCGATATCGCCGCATCGAACGAGGCCGATGACAAGAAGGTGCTCGGCATCAAGCAATGGTTTGGCGGGGAGGACTTCCTGACCTCTGCATACCGCCTCGCGTCGCAGCCGACGGTCAATATTCAGGGGCTGGTCAGCGGCTATATGGGACCGGGCGGAAAAACCGTCCTTCCGGGACGCGCCGAAGCGAAGATCGACCTGCGGCTGGTGCCCGACATGACCAAGGACGAGGCCGTCGCCAAGCTGAAGGCACATCTGGCAAAACTCGGCTTCGGCGATATCGAGGTCAATGTCAGCGGAGGCTACGGTCCTACCCAGACGGACGAGAATAGCGCTCTGATCAAGGCCGAGCAGGCGACGCTGACGTCGGCGAAAATCCCGCAGACCATGTCGGCACGCTCGGCCGGAAGCTGGCCCGGCGTGGTGTTTACCGGACCGCCGCTCGGGATGGCGGCGGGGCAGTTCGGGGTCGGTCGCGGCGGCGGCGCTCATGCACCCGACGAATGGCTCCTGATCGAAAGCAGCAATCCCAAAGTACTTGGCTTCGACCAGCAGGCCACCCTGTTCGCGGACTTCCTGTACGAAGTTGCGCGAACCGGAAAAGGGAAGCGTTAGACAGAAATCGGCCCGTTAGAGCAGGGGGTCAGGGCGTGGCGGGCACGGCTCGCCACGCGTCGCGTCGGCTTCGGACTGGCTGGTCTTGGCCAGATCGAGGCCTTCGCCACTCGTCTTGACCGGAAACGTCACGATATCGAGCACTGTCCGCACGGACGCGACCACGCATCCGCTGAGTGCGCGCATCAACAAGAGTGGCGCAAAAGCGTCGTCATCTCGGCGACAGAATCCAACCATCGCGCGACCTCGACCGGGAATTGTCGGATTGGAGCGGAATGCTTTGCAGGTGATTGCCTCCTGACGCCCGCTTTGAGTCGAAAGATGCCGGTCCGGTTTCGCTAACAATGTTGCCGTTCGATGTCGCCTTACTGCTCGTCAAAACCCGCCGTCCATTCAGCATCTCAGTTGAGGCTGGAATGTTGTGGGGGAACGAACCTGCTGCGCGGGATTGGCGCACGTTTTGACTGCAGCCTAGCTTGAAGGCCTTCGCGCTTGGGTTGAGCGTTGCCTGGCATGGGCAGATTATCTGACTCCCTTCAACAAAGAGGAGTCGAACGATGAACATGCTTGTAATGACTGCGCCTGTCAGTTCTCTGCGCCAACGCCTGATCGATGATATGACCATGCGCCGGTTTTCGCGCGCGACCCAGCGCAACTATATTCGCGATGTTGGGCGCTTTGCCACGTTTCTGGGACGCCCGCCCGATACCGCGATAGCCGAGGATCTGCGGCGGTTCCAGATCACACAACAAGACGCAGGGGTTCCGGTGCCGACGATGAACAGCATCGTCTCGGCGCTGCGGTTCTTCTTCATACACACACTGGATCGTCCCGATCTGGCGCGCAAACTGATCCGAGTGCACCACCCGCGCAGGTTGCCCGATGTGCTGAGCCCTGACGAGGTCATCCGCCTGCTGGGTGCCACGATCTGCCTGAAGCACCTGGCGGCTTTGTCGGTGGCGTATGGGGCTGGCTTGCGCGTGTCCGAGGTCTCGATGCTCAAAGTCAGCGATATTGACAGTGAGCGGATGCTGCTGCGGGTTGAGCGCGGCAAAGGGGGACGGTACCGCAACGCCATGCTTCCCGCCGATCTGCTCACTGTGCTGCGGCAGTGGTGGAGCGAAGGGCGTCAGCAGGGGGTGATGCACCGCGAAGGCTGGCTGTTCCCGGGGCAGAACGACATGAAGCCGATCAGCACAAGGCAGCTGCACCGCGTCGTCGTTGAGGCCGCACAGGCAGCGGATATCAACAAGCGGGTTGGACCGCATACGCTGCGGCACAGTTTTGCCACGCATTTGTTGGAAGACGGCGTCGATATCCGGGTGATCCAGGTCTTGCTCGGCCACAGCAAGCTCGAGACGACCGCCTTCTACACCAAGGTGGCAACGCGAACGGTGCGCGCGGTGATAAGCCCGCTCGACAAGCTGGGCATGTTCCCGCCCGACAAGCCGGAGCCCGACGACTGAGGCGTTGCCTCCCTCGCTTGAGGTCGCCGATATCTTCCGTGATGCAGGCTCGGCTTACCGGGCCACCCATGCCGGGCATCTGAGCCTGCACCAGCTCAAGATCATGGCGGCGATCCAGAACTGTCGCACAGCGGCGTTGGGTGGTCATGTCGAGGCCTGCACTGACTGCGGCCATTGGCGCATCGCCTATAACAGCTGCCGCAACCGACACTGCCCCAAGTGTCAGGGTGCCGCCGCGCGCACATGGCTGGAGGCGCGTGAAGCCGACTTGTTGCCGGTCGGCTACTTCCACGTCGTCTTCACGCTGCCCGCTGAGGTCGCCAACATCGCCTTCCACAATAAGGCGGTGGTTTATGACCTGCTGTTCAAGGCGGCATCCGAGACGATGCTGACCATTGCGGCTGACCCGAAGCATCTGGGCGCACGGATCGGGATCACGGCGGTGCTTCACACCTGGGGATCGGCGATGACCCACCATCCCCATGTCCATATGATCGTACCGGGCGGCGGTATCTCAGCTGATGGACTGCGCTGGATAGCGTCGCGCCCGGCCTTTCTCCTGCCGGTCAGGGTACTCGGTGCGCTGTTCCGGCGGCTGTTCCTCACCCGGCTGATCGCACTGCATGGGGTGGGTAAGCTGTCCTTCTACGGAGCCAATGCCGGTCTAGCTGACAGACGGGCCTTCCTGCGCCATATCGCGCCGGTGCGGAAGAAGCGCTGGGTCGTTTATGCCAAGCCGCCCTTCGCCGGACCCGAGGCGGTGCTGGCCTATCTGTCACGCTACACCCACCGCGTTGCCATCTCGAACCGGCGACTGATCGCCTTCGACGAAAGCGGCGTCACGATGCGCTACAAGGATTATCGGCGCAGCGGCCCGGATCTCCAGCAGGTCATGACGCTGGCAACCGACGAGTTCATCCGCCGCTTCCTGCTCCATGTTCTGCCAACCGGCTTCCACCGTATCCGTCATTATGGGCTGCTGGCCTCATCCAACCGCAAGACCAGCATCGCCCGTGCCCGCGAACTGCTGGCCGTAACACCGCCGCCCGACTATGATACACCCGAGGAGCCGGTCGATATCCGTCCGCCCTGTCCCTGCTGTGGCGGGCGCATGATCATTGTCGACACGTTCGAGCGCTGGATGCAACCCAGGGCACCGCCACAGGCAACCCAACCAATCGGGATGATCGCGTCGTGACCCCGCACGGCTTGCCCCCACCGCACACCGAAGCACGCCCGCTCCGGTCAATATCCCGCTCTGTACCCAGTGCCCGAAGTTGGAATATTTTGCGGGTCATCGGCGACACCATGTCCATCATAGAAGCGCCAACTGGCCCGATATCCAACGCCGCAGGCCTAAACGACCAAGCAGCGCCCGCCGTCAACAGGCACCTTGCCCCACCCAAAAACATCAAATCCCCATAGTCATCACACTGCCCAACGCGGGTTCTTTCCTCCCGGACTTTCGTACGCCTCACGGCGCCCGAAACTCTTCAGGG
>JAYTDA010000159.1:0-1526 GCA_043736155.1 Paracoccaceae bacterium
CAAGACCGAGACGCGCGATTATGACACGGTAATCTCCGCCGTCGGCATCGTCGGCAATGTCGAGGGGCTGGGGCTGGAGGCCATCGGCGTCAAGATCGACCGTAGCCATGTGGTGACCGATGAATTCTGCCGCGCCGGTGTGGCGGGCGTCTTTGCCATCGGCGACGTCGCCGGGGCACCCTGGCTGGCGCACAAGGCGTCGCATGAGGGTGTGATGGTGGCCGAACTGATCGCGGGCGGGCATCCGCATCCGATCAGGCCCAATTCCATCGCCGGCTGCACTTATTGCAATCCGCAGGTTGCCTCGGTCGGGCTGACCGAAGCCAAGGCCAAGGAGGCGGGCTATGAGGTGAAGGTCGGCCACTTCCCCTTTATCGGCAATGGCAAGGCGATTGCGCTGGGTGAGGTGGAGGGGATGATCAAGACCGTCTTCGACGCCAGGACCGGCGAAATGCTGGGGGCGCATATGATCGGGGCTGAGGTCACCGAGCTGATTCAGGGCTATGTGGTGGGCCGGGCGCTGGAGACCACCGAGGAAGACCTGATCGGCATGGTCTTCCCGCATCCGACGCTGAGCGAGATGATGCACGAGGCGGTGCTGGATGCCTATGGGCGGGCGATTCACATCTGACGGAGGGGGCGCTGCCCCCGCCTTCGGCCCCCCGGGATATTTATGAACAAATGAAAGCCGGAAAGTGCGATCAGTTCTGACCATTCTGGCGATTTGGTGCGCGGGGCTGGGGGCGGCGGCGCAGTTTGGCAAGATCTCCGTGTTGTATGATGTGCTGGGCGTGGCGTATCCCGATCATCGCGGGGTTGGCATCGGGCTGATGGTGTCCATCGTCGGCATGGTCGGGCTGGTGTTTGGCACCATGGCCGGGCTGCTGGTGGCGCGGATCGGGGCGCGGCGGGTGATGCTGGCGGCGCTGCTGCTGGGGGCGGCGGTGTCGCTGGTGCAGAGCCTGTTCCCGCCCTACCCACTGATGATGCTGACGCGCGTGCTGGAGGGCGTGTCGCATCTGGCCATCGTGGTGGTCGGGCCGACGGCGATTGCCGGAGTGGCGGGGGCGCGGGGGCAGGGGCTGGCGATGACGCTGTGGTCGAGCTTTTTCGGGCTGACCTATGCGGTGCTCGCCTATGTCGGCCCGGCGCTGGTGGCGGCGGGGCCGCCGGTGCTGTTCTGGCTGCATGGGCTGTGGATGCTGGCGATCTGCGGGCTGCTGTTCTTCCTGATGCCGCAGGATGCCGCGCGCCTGCCGCCGGCGCTGGGCAGCCTCTGGGCGCAGCTGCGGGCGATCTATGCCTCGCCCCGCATCGCCGCCCCGGCGTTCGGCTTTGTCTGCTACACCGTCACTTATGTCGCGGTGCTGACGCTGATTTCACGCGTCGTCACCCCCGGCTGGGGCAGCTTTGTCGCGGTGGCGATGCCGCTCGCCTCCATTGCGGTGTCGCTGACCCTGGGTGTCTGGCTGCTGAGCCATCTGCCGGCGTTCCGGCTGGTGCAGGCGGGGTTTGCGGTGGCGGTT
>JAYTDA010000160.1:0-2328 GCA_043736155.1 Paracoccaceae bacterium
CGTTGCATCGTGCTGGTCGAGGATGACGAGATCATGGGCGCGTCGCTGATGCAGCGGCTGACGCTTGAGGGGGCCGAGATTCAGTGGCACCGCCAGATCGCCCGCGCCTTGCCGGCGATCCGCACACCGCGCAAGACCATCGACGCGGTGATCTGCGATATCCGGTTGCCTGACGGCACAGGAGAAGAGTTGTACGACACGCTCACCCGATTTGGTACGCCGCCGCCGTTCCTGTTCATCACCGGTCAGGGTGGTATTGATCAGGCGGTTCGGCTGATCCGGTCGGGCGCTGCCGACTACATCACCAAGCCGTTCGATATCAGCCGCTTTCTTGAACGGCTTGCCATCGTCATGCGGCCCGGCGGCGATCTTGAGATGCCCCCTGAAACTGGTATATCCGCAGCCGCCCGCAGGGTGGACCGCCAAACGGCCGAGGCGGCGCGCCGGGATGCGCATCTGCTGATCCGGGGTGGTCATGGGCTTGGAAAAGCGCGGCTTGCGCGGCGGGTGCATGACCAGTCAGACCGGCGGGCGGCCCCCTTCGTCATGCAGGATGCTTTGCGCCAGCCTTTGGATCATCATGCAATCGACATGGCAGTGAACAAGGTCGGCGAGGGCACGTTGCTGATCATCGGTCTCGAGCAGCTGCCGCCTGCCGCGCAGGATGCGCTGATGCAATTGCTGCGCGCTGCCCCGTTTCGGCTGATCGCAACGGCAGGTATGGGGATCGAAAACAAGATCGCATCCGGCGGCTTTCGCGCCGACCTGTTCCATCTGCTGCAATCGCATGAAATCGTCATCCCACCGCTGGCCGATCGCCCCGAAGACGCGGTCTGGCTGGCAGCCAGGCTTTTTCTTGGCCTCAACGCCCGGCGTGCAGCACCACTGACCGGACTGGCAGCCTCCAGCGAGGATGCCATTCGCGCACATGACTGGCCCGGGAACGGGCGCGAGCTGCGCGCCCGCCTGATGCGCGCGGTGGAACAGGCCGAAGGGGCAAAGGTGTTGCCGTCCGACCTGTTCCCCGAACGCGCAGGACAAGACGCGATCCGCCCGCTTGCCACTGTCCGCGATGCGGCAGAACGGGCGCAGATCGTGGCGGCGCTGGAACGCACGCAGGGACAGGTTACCGAGGCCGCAAAGCTTCTTCAGGTGTCCCGCACGACCTTGTGGGAAAAAATGCAGAAATTTGGTCTATAGGCCCGCGCGCCTGTTCGGAAATCCGAACGCCAAAAAATAAGGCATGGAATGAACGGCTTGCCGCACCGCGGCGACGTTGCCGTGGTCATAGCCTCGCCGCTCTCCTGGTCTGTAAGCTGGTTCTAAATCAAAAAGCCAGGGAGGATCCTAGCCATGAAGTGCAACAAGCTGGTCGACGTCGGCAGGCGTCAGTTTCTGCGGGGCGGAGCCATCAGCGCCGTCGGTGCCGCTGCGGCCACGATGCTCGCTCCGGCTCCGGCGCAGGCACAGTCCCTGGCCATGGTCAGCTATCCTGCGAACCGGCTGGCCAACCTTGCCGACCTGCAACCCAATGAGCCGATGGATATCGCCTATCCCGACGCCGACAGCCCCGGCGTGCTGATCAAGCTGGGCGCTCCGGTCGAGGGCGGTGTGGGCCCGGACGGCGACGTGGTCGCCTATTCAGTGATGTGCCCGCACAAAGGCTGGCAGTTGTCCTACAACGCCGCCGACAAGACGTTGAACTGTCCCGGCCACTTCAGCCGCTTCGACTGCGAGGCAGGCGGACAGCAGACGTGGGGGCACGCAACACAGAATCTGCCGCAGTTCATGCTGCGGGTGGACGACAAGGGCGACATCCATGCCGAGGGCGTGGACGAGTTGCTGTATGGCCGCCTGTCGAACGTGCTGGCATAGGGGAGAGAGAACAATGGCTTACAAACGTCAGATCGACCGTCTGCCGATCATTCCCGCAGGGGCCAAGGTGCAGAATGTCACCTGCCACTATTGCATCGTCGGCTGCGGCTACAAGGCTTACACTTGGCCGATGAATACCCAGGGCACGGTCGACTCCAACTGGTCCGGTGAAAACCTGGGCAGCCAGCAGCCGCTGAACACGCCGAATTGGTATGCGCCGTCCATGTACAACGTGGTCAAGCAGAACGGCCGATCCGTGCATCTGGTGATCAAGCCCGATCACGAATGTGTCGTGAACTCCGGCTTGGGCTCGGTGCGCGGCGCGCGGATGGCAGAGAACCGCCGCTCGGACGTGACCGGCACCCAGCAGCAGCGGCTGACCGACCCGCTGGTCTGGCGCTATGGCACCTGGCAGCCGACGACATGGGACGATGCGCTGGATCTGGTGGCCCG
>JAYTDA010000161.1:0-1749 GCA_043736155.1 Paracoccaceae bacterium
CATCAGCGCGGTGTAGCGCGAGAATGGCCAGAATGTGCGGATCTGCTGTTTCCAATGCACGCCAGCCCAGAAAGACAGGGCATCCCCGGCAATGGCCCCGGCAACGGTCGCGCCAAATATCGGCAGGAAGGCCATCTTGCCCAAGCCGATCAATGTGCCCAAGCCCACAAGGACGACTGTCGAGGGCACGAACAAACCGAGGATCAGCAACGCCTCGCCAAAAGCCACTAGAAAAGCGAACAGGATCGCGAGGCTCTGATGCGCGCCGAGGAAATCCACGAACTGTGAAAGCAGTTCGGTCATGTCACACCGACGATCCGCGCAAACTGCAATTCAACCCGCAATCCGGGCATTGCATCTGCCAGCGCAAGTTCGGCACCATGCAGATCCGCTACAGCTTTGACCAGCGACAGACCAAGACCGGTGCCTTCGGTTGTCCGGCTTTTCTCAAGACGGTAAAGACGCCGCAGCACCAATTCACGCTCCCCGGCCGGTATTCCCGGCCCGGTATCCGAGACTGACGCCGTCACCCGGTTGCCCTCTGCCCGCACCTTGCAAGTGATCGCCGTGCCGTTCGGGCAATGCCGGATGGCGTTTTCGATCAGATTTGCAATGGTCTGGGTCAGCAGTTCCTTGTCACCAAACACCCATGCGGCCCCCGCCACATCGCACAGCAGGGTTTGGCCCGCATCTTCGGCCACCTCGGCATAAACGTCTCCAACGTCACCGAGCAGCACCGCAAGATCGACCGGCGCGAATTTCTCGCGTCGCGCGCCAGCCTCGATCTGGGCGATGCGCAGCAATGCTGCAAAGGTCTGGTCGATTGCCTCGCTTTGCGCGATGGCGGCGGCAAGGTCGTCCTCTACCGGGGCAGAGGCGGCTGCATGGCCTGCCGCCTGTTCGATGTGAATGCGCAACCTGTTCAGCGGCGTGCGGAGTTCATGGGCGATGTCGGCGCTGACCTGGCGCATGGCCTCGACCAGGGCGCCAAGGCGGCTCAGCGTCTGGTTGATCTCGCCCGAAATCAGGTCAAGATCATCGCCACGGCCGGATACTGCCAATCGGGTGGACAAATCCCCACCTGCGACACGGTGCAGCGTACTTGTTACGTCGCTGAGGCGGCGCTGAAGTCTGGATGCGATCCATGATCCGGCGGCGATAGCAGCGATGAGGACCGCCAAGGCAGACCAACCGAACCCAGTCAGAATGATTTCTGATAGATCATCAAGATCGGCGTTGCTTAAGCCGACCACCAGGTACTCGCTGTTCAAGTCGCCCGCATAGACGCGGTAAGGATAGTCGGATTGAACCCCCAGAGCGGCGGCTTCGACTGTAGACCAGCCCGGTTTAGCCCTGACATCCTGAATGTTGGCTGCCAGAATCTTGCCCGCGGCGTCTTTGAGCAAGAAAACGGACGAATAATTTGGGCTGGCTTTTATGCGGGCGGCGATTGCCTCGACCAGATCTTGTTTATCGTCGGCATCAGATTGCTGCAATGTCGTGAAAATTTCCATCAGCCGCGCATCTTGCCTGTCGGCCAACTGCCGGTGCAGCACGGTGTAGCCGACCGCCCCGACCATGATCAGCGCGCCAAGCACCGCCAGCGTGACGCCAAGTGCCAGCCGGAAAGAACTGTGCCGCCAAAGATCAGCGGGGCGCATAAAGCGAATACCCAATGTTTTTCAGAGTGTGCAGCAAGGCCACCTCGAACGGCTTGTCGATCTTGGCACGCAACCGGCTGATATGGGT